>JAJECR010000105.1 GCA_022821935.1 Candidatus Latescibacterota bacterium | reverse complement strand
CCCTGGGCGGGTTGTTCCGCGTGAGGTAAGCGGCCGAAACGGACTGGACCGAGGGGGCTGCGTCGTTCTGCGTGCTCATGACCGCCTTCCATTGCAGGTAGCGGGCGGGCGGGCAGACCAGGGCTTCCCCTTCCGAATCGGTGTAGGGTCCGGTCCAGTCGCTCCAGGTCTGGTCCGGGGAGTCCGTATTGCCGGACCGGGCGTACAGACGGACCGCCGTCCCCGGGGGCTGCTCTTCCTCCCACCGGATACGCCCCCATCTGGCGTGACCCCGGGTGTCCTTCACATCGGACTCGTACTCGCCTTCGGCAACGGGCCGTGAACGCAGGTTGTACAGACTGCCGCGATTACTTGTTGCCGCGACTATGCCACCCGCTGCGACAGGCATCAGCGCGGTGACCTGGGATTCCTGCAACTCGCTCAGCAACGTGCCGCGGCCCTGTTCCCGGACCTGGTATAGCCTGCCGCGGGGTCCGGTACCGATGAGCAGCTCACCGTCCCCGCGTACCGCCATGGACAGGCAGAGGTCCGTCTGGGACCGCCACCATTCTTCCACTCGCCCATCGGGATCGATCCGGTAAACGACGCTGCCGCCCGGGCTGAAACCACGTCCGGCCGGCCGGTCGATCCCCTCTGCCGAAACCGTCGCTTCGACCATGTTGCGGACTGCATCGCCGGCCTGTTCCCCGCCAGCGCCCTGGGACGGCGGGGGCATTGATGAGCCGGACCGGCCACCCCGGCGCGGTTCGCTCTGCGCGGCGGCGAATACATTTCCGTCCTTGTCGACCCGCAGGGCGCTCACTTCGCGATAAGGAGAGTCGTAGAGGACGGAGAGGACGCCGGAAGGCGTGATCCGGTAGATCCGGCCGCCCGGCTCGGTACCGGCAAGCAGCCGGCCGGATCCATCCACGGCCAGGGCCATAACATGGGCCTCTTCCAGTTCCGCCAGGACCTGTCCCTCGCCGTTTTCGTCTATACGATAAACGCGCCCCTGTCCGCCCGTTCCCGCATACAGGTTCCCTTCCCCGTCCAGGGCCAGCGACCAGACGTAGCGCGTGTCCTCGTCCGCGGCTCCATCGCCCGAGGGATGGCCCGAGGGATCGAAAAACACCGAGTGAGACCCGTCCGGGTCGATACGGTAGATCCGGCCGTCGGGGAAGGTGGCGGCGTACAGCCGGTCATTCCGATCGACGGCGATACTGCGAACTTCCAGTTCCTCCGCATCGAAGACCACCTCGGACTCACCGTTGGAATCAATTCGGTACAGCCTGCCGTCGTTTCCGGTACCCGCGTACAGGTTGTCCCTGGAATCGGCTGCGAGACTCCATACCAGGGGTTCGTCGCTCTCGAAGATGGGGTCCAGGACCGGCGAAAGCGTCAGGTGGCCCCTGGCGGTAATGGAAACGCCCTTGTTTTCTCCCTTAAGAAAATCCCCGAGTCCGGCCTGTTTCCAGATCACCGGCGTCGACGCGAAAACCACGCCCGCGACCAGCGGAAACACCGCGGCCAGAAGCAGAACACACCATCCCTGGATCTGTTTCAAGTATCGCTCCTATCGCCTTACGGTCAGCCGGCCCCAGTTTTGCCCGGATACGACAAAGTCCGTTCGAATGGTTTCTTCGGCCACCACCTTCTCGCGGATCGGGATGAAACTGCCTTTCGTCCGCTCGGAATTCATGACGGCGAGGACCGAAGGGGGCAGGCCGGGCATCTCCCTCCCCTTCACGATACCGCCCGCGCCGGCCTGGAACATCTTCAGATAGACCCGGTTTCCGGTGCGGCGGTTGTTGAGCAGTTCGATCAGGCGGGGGCCGTCCGTGGGCCTGTACCGCTGGGGGACGGTATTCAGATCGTGGCGGGTGACGGCCTGGTCAGACCCGACCAGTACCTGTACCGGCCCATTGGATATGTTCTTGGGGATCTCCACGTCGATCCGCTTGACCAGCCGGTCGCCCCGGTAGGGCCTGAGGAATACCCTGACCTCCAGCATGTCGCCCGGCTTCAGTATCTCCGATCCGAACCAGACGTCTTCGATAACGGCCGTCCTGCGTTCGTCCGACGAACCGATGTCGATCTTCACGGACTCGAGCATTGGGGTAACGAACCGGTTGTCCAGCACCAGGTTGAGCACGCCGCGCACATCCCGGACCAGGGCCGACAGGGACTCCCGCCCCGAGAACTGGTCGTCGATGACGATATCCGGATGCCCCCGCAGGGCGATCCTGCCGCCCAGTGATAACGTCCGCTCACCGTCGGCCCGGCCGTTCGCGAAGATGGTGTTCACCACTGTCATGTTCACCAGCATGGGCGTCCAGCCGTTCGCCATCATCACGTCGAACCGGTAGTCCTGGTCCGGCGTGACATTATCGCGGTAGGTAAGCTCCACCGGTATCATGCGCGCCGTATCGCCGAGCTGGCCGTATATCCCGTTCGTGTGGTCCCACAGGACCGAACCGACTTCGTCCGCCACGCTGCTGATTTTCGTGGATCCGGCCTGGTCCGGTACGACCGTGATGATTTCAGCCTGGTTCATCGGGATGCTCAGGGCGCCGGTCCACAGAAAGGGATGCCCGAAAGCCAGAACGGCGTCTTCATCACGCCAGGTGACCGTCCCCGTACCGGCGAGATTGAAGTCGCCCCGGATAAGCTGCGCGCTCACGGCAGATCCGGGCTCCAGGGCGGACCGCGCGGCGCGCGGCGCCGAGGCGGCCTGTCCAGTGTCCGGGCCGGCCTGTCCAGTGTCCGGGCCGGCCTGTTCAGGGTCCGGGCCGACGCCGCCCGGTACCGCGCCGGGGGCCCCGCCGGGACCGGACCCGACCGCACTGCCGCCGGAGACCGGAACGAGTCCGCGCCGGCGCAGTTCATCTTCGAAAAAGTTCATCGTCATGGGGTGGAAGCCCGAAAAGACCATGGGCACGGAGATGGGCCGGAGGGCGGACGGGCCGGAGGGTATTTCCCGCCGCCCGGAGAACTCCGTGGCGGACCGGTCGTCCTTCGGTTGCGGGATTTCGGGATCATAGAACGCGTCCTTCGGCCAGTCGCCGTCCCGGCTGTCGCCCATGCCATTGAAAGAGCCGCCCGGCGTGTTTCGTCCCGGTACCGCGTCCGCGTCCACGACGTCGCGTATGGCCAGCATATGGCCGATCGGCGTGACGCCGCCGATGGGTTTCATCGGAAACAGTCCGAAGCGGTAGGCCAGCGCGCCGACGAGTTTTCCGTCGATGTACACGGGGCTGCCGCTCATCCCCGCGATGACCCCCGCTTCGTCGACATAGGGCCCTGAAACCCCTACCATGATGATGTCGTGTTCCGTGTAGAATATGTTTTTCATGACGCCCAGCACTTCGACGTCGAAGGTGTCGATCCTGGCATCCTGGAAAACCGTGAGGCCGTATCCGCGCATGCCCGGCTTCACGTCATCGATATCCATGAACCCGGTGGCGGTCTGCCCTCCGGCCGGTGGAGCGGCGGCAAGCAGACTGGCGAGGAGGATTGGAAAGAGGACGGTTCGTTTGAAATCCATAGAGGGGTCGCCGCTCGTAAAAGGGGGCGCGGTACGCCATGCGAAACATGTGCAATATAACGGTTCGCGGGCTCTGCTGGCAACTGCTTTGTAGCCGGCGCGCAACGATAGCTTCGGTGTCGTTAACAAAAGAAATCGCTTGACTTACCGCGATGGATCTTCGAGATTCAGACAGCGGCGCAAGGGTCCGGACAGGCAGGATCTTTTCTGGCCCCGGCACGATTTGATACTGGTCCGAAAATCCTGGAAATCAGGAAATCATGAATCGTCCCAGGCGTAAAAAGTCATCCGATCAGAAACTGGTGCCCATCTGCAATATGACCATGTCTGAAACACGCAGCCAGATCGGCGCACTGGCCTCCCAGATCGTACAGTCCTACGATACGGTAGGCGGCCTCAACCGAATCGACGGCAAGAACCTGCCTTCCAGGGAACGGGTCTACGGCATCCTGAAGGACCTGCTTACCCTTTGCTTTCCCGGCTATTTCGGCGCCGAGCCGCTCGTGACGAAAAACGTGGCCTTCTACGTGGACGGACTGGTGGACGCCATCTACATCCGCCTGCGGGAGGAAGTGACCCGGAGCCTCATGCACGACGCGCAGTGCAAGGGCAAGGACCCCGTGGCCTGCGAGGAGATCGCCGACAGGATCGCGCTCGAACTCCTCGAGGCCGTTCCCGGTATCCGGAAACTGCTCATGGGCGACGTGGAAGCCGCCTACGACGGCGATCCCGCGGCCAGGAGCCACGACGAGATCATTCTCAGCTACCCGTGCGTGGAAGCCATCGCCACCCACCGGATAGCCCACGAACTGTATTTACGGAAAACGCCGCTCATCCCGAGGATCATGTCCGAGCACGCCCACAGCCGTACGGGGATCGACATCCATCCCGGCGCGAACATCGGCACCCGCTTTTTCATAGATCATGGTACCGGCGTCGTTATCGGGGAGACCGCGCTGATCGGCGAGAACGTCAAGCTCTACCAGGGCGTGACGCTGGGCGCGCTGAGTTTCAGGAAGGATGAAGGCGGACGTCTCGTCAAGGGAGGCAAGCGCCACCCGACCATTGAAGACGACGTGGTGATCTACTCCGGGGCGACGATCCTGGGCGGCGAAACGACCATCGGGCACGACTCCGTCATCGGGGCCAACGTCTGGTTGACGGAACCGGTGCCGCCCCATTCCAAGGTCACCATCGGAACCCCGCGGCTCGACGTGGTGAAGCACGACGCCCGCACGGCCTGACCGGGCCAGCCCGACCTAACCCCCGTTTTCAGCGATGTACTTCTCCGCTTCCATGGCGGCGGCACAGCCCGTCCCTGCCGCCGTGACGGCCTGGCGGTATACGTGGTCCTGCACGTCCCCGCCCGCGAACACGCCGGGGACGCTGGTGTGCTGCCTCCGGTCGGTCAGGATGTATCCCTGTTCATCCACGTCCAGCTTGCCCTCGAACAGGGCCGTATTGGGCGTATGACCGATGGCGATGAAAAGGCCCTCGGCGTCCAGGTCGTCCACCCGGTCCGTTTCCAGTTCTCGCACGCGCACACCGGTCACACCGGCGGCTTCACCCAGCACCTCGTCGACCACGGATCCCCAAAGGAACGTGATCTTCGGATGTTCCAGGGCCCTTTCCTGCATGATCCGGCTCGCCCGCAATTCGTGCCGGCGGTGTATGATCCAGACCTGGCTTGCGAACCGGGTCAGGAAGAGGCCTTCCTCCATGGCGCTGTCTCCTCCGCCCACTACCGCGACTTTCCTGTCCCGGTAGAATGCACCGTCGCAGGTCGCGCAGGTAGACACGCCCCGGCCGAAGAAGGTATCCTCGCCAGGCACGTCGAGCAGCCGCGGCGACGAACCGGTGCTGATCACCACGGTCTTCGCCGTGTATTCGCCCTGGTCCGTTCGTATCCTGTGCGCCCCCGGATCGAAATCCACCGAGGTGACTTCCTCGTACTTCATGACCGCGCCAAAGCGTTCGGCCTGCTGCCGCATGCGATCCATGAGATCCATGCCGCCCAGGCTTTCGGGGAATCCCGGGAAGTTCTCGATCTCGCTGGTAAGCGACAACTGGCCGCCGATCGTGCTGCCTGTCAACACGACAGGCGACAGGTTCGCCCGTGCGGCGTACAGGGCCGCCGTGTATCCCGCCGGCCCCCCTCCGATGATGACGACCTGCTCCATTTCAGCACGCTTCCTTCTTCGGGACTGTCCCTTGCGATCCCGGGTGGGACTCCGCATGGGACCGGTCTTTCGCGCCGCCGGCTATTCGATTCGCTTGATGATGTGAAACCCCATGGCCGTCTCCACGACTCCGCTCAATTCCCCGACTTCCAGCCCCATCGCAGCCGCCTCGAATTCCGGAATCATTTCGCCCGGACCGAAGAACCCGAGATCGCCTCCGCTGTCCCTACTCGAATCGATGGATGTTTCCCGGGCCAGTTCGGCGAAATCGGCCCCGGCTGTCAACCGTTCCATCACGGCGTCCGCTTCCGCCCGGGTAACGACGACGATCTGGCGCACGCGGATCTTGTTGGATTCGATGGCCTTCGCCCGATCTTCCACGATCCGCCTGACCCGGTTCAACGCGGCCTTCAACTGGGCGGTTTCGGGTGCCAGTTCGAGGGCCTGCTCGTAGTGAACGATCGCCTGGTCGAAGTCCTCCCGCCGCTCGTGAATCAAGGCGGTTTCGGCGTAAATACGCGGGTCTCTCGCTCCCAGGTCGAGTATTTCACTGTAGTAACTCAGGGCATCGGACAGACGGCCTTCGGCCAGTGCCAGGCGGCCAAGCGCCACGCGGGGCACGACGGACCGGCCGCCGACTTCCAGGGCCCTTTCCCAGACCGCGCGCGTGCTGTCGGGCATACTCTTGCTCTGATAAGCAGTGCCCAGGTTCATGTAGGCGTCCATGTAGTCCGGCGACAGTTCAACGGCCCGCTTCCATTCCCCTATCGCGTCGTCGACGCGGTCCATACCCATGTATGAAACGCCGAGATTGAGGTGGATCCTGGCCAGCTGGTCCTCCGGGGGAGACAGGGTGAGCACCTTCTCGTACGCATCGGCCGCCTCTTCGTATTCCTCGGTGTCGGTATAGACCTTGCCGAGATTCGTATAGGCGTCGACGTAGGAGGAATCGTTCTCAATAGCCTGCCGGTAATGGTGGACCGCTTCATTCAGGTACCCGCCCTGGTTGTATACGATCGCCATGGCGGTGTGGGCGGCGGCCAGGTCCGGAGGCCCCTCCATCAGGTTGTCGTACTGGCTCCTGGCCCAGGCGTAGACTGTATCGGGCGGGACGATGCTC
The DNA here is from genome assembly GCA_022821935.1 of Candidatus Latescibacterota bacterium. GTDB lineage: Bacteria > JAAXHH01 > JAAXHH01 > JAAXHH01 > JAAXHH01 > JAAXHH01. The sequence goes on along the minus strand of JAJECR010000105.1, from coordinate 4,597 downwards.
ATGCGCGCGACGCTAAGCGAATCGTCCTCCACGGTCTTCTTGAAAGCCGCCAGTGCCGCATCCATTTCCCCTTCGGCGTAGTGGATGAGACCCAGCGTAAGGTTGGCGGCGGCGAACCCGGGCGCGACCTCCAGGGCATGTTCGATGTGGACCCGGGCACTGTCATACAGCCCCTGTGCGTAATATACGGCGCCCAGGTTGTTCTTCGCGAGGGCGATGGTGGTCAGAAACTGCTGCACCGCCGCCTGCTGGCGTTGCTCGGCCGTCAGGGTGGTGTCCGGCCTCTGCGGAACAGGCGGAACAGGCGGAACAGGCGGACCAGCGGCTTCAGGGGCGGCCGCCGCGCCCGACTGAACCGCTCCGGCGGCCGATTCAGCCGACTGCTGTAATGCCTCGGCGGATGGCTGCGCCACGGCCACGGCGGACTGCTGCGCCACGGCCATGGTGATTCCGGGAACGAAAAGATAGAGGACGCAAAGGGCCAGCTTCAGGACCGGACAGCCCGGTGCGGTACCTCTTGCCTGATTGTCTGCGTTCATATGCTACCGCCTTCCGGTATGATGCTTTTCAACGACTGCGCGTCTCTTCGGGTTCCAATTCGCACAGTACCTCCAGCGCCTCGCCCACCAGCGCGAAACATCCCGTCACGAGGACCAGGTCGTCCTGTTGCGCCAGGGCCCGCGCCTCCGCGATGGCCGTTGCCACCGAAGGCGCTGTCCGCGCCGGCGTGCCCCAACTTCTGAGGGCTTCCGCCACTTCGCGGGGGTCAGCCTGCCGGCTTCGCATAACACGCCGCTCGGGGACGAAAACCTCGTCGGCGCACCGCGCGATGACCCGGCACAGCGCGCCGACCGCCTTGTCGCGGTGCGCGGACATCACAACTATGACGCGCCGGGCCGAGAACACTCGGCGCAGGCTGTCCGTCAGGTTTTCAGCCGCCAGCACATTGTGGGCGCCGTCAAGCACCACCCACGGCCGGTCCTGCAGAACCTGCATGCGGCCCGGCAGGCGAAGGGCGGACAGGCCGCGTCGAACGGCGCTGCGCGTTATCTCCATGCCCCGTTCGGCCAACGCCTCCGCCACAGCCACCGCCGTGGCGGCGTTTCCGGCCTGGTATGCCCCGGACAGGGGTAGCGTGAGGCCTTCATACCGTCCGGCGTCGGTCTCGATGTCGACCACCTGCCGGCCGACTGCTTCTTCCTTATGCGCGTACTTCACGTCGACGCCCACCTCCACCAGGGCACTCGACCGGAGCCGGCACGCCTCCCGGATAACCTCCGAAGCTTCCCGCGTCTGGGCGGCGGTGATGGTACAGGCGCCGTTTTTTACGATCCCGGCCTTCTCGCGGGCTATTTCCGCGATCGTCCCGCCGAGCCGGTCCGTGTGGTCCAGTCCAATAGGCGTAATCGCACAGACCAGGGGATGAATGACATTGGTCGAATCCAGTCGTCCGCCAAGTCCGCATTCGATCACCGCCAGGTCGACCCGGCGCTCCTTAAAATACACAAAGGACAGGGCCGTGAGTATATCAAAAAAGGAACCCATGCCTTCCTTCCCCGGCTGGATTCCATCAATAGCGGGACGGGCGCGCTCCGCGAGTTCCGCGAATTCCGGCTCCGATATCGGCACGCCGTCGACCTGGATGCGTTCGCGCAACGAGACGAGGTGGGGCGATGTGTACAGACCCACGCGGTAGCCGCTCTCGCGGACGATGGCCGCGATCATGGCGGCGGTGGACCCCTTCCCCTTGGTTCCCGCCACGTGCACCGATTTCCAATGCCGCTCGGGATGGCCCAGGGCTTCCGTCAGGGCGCCGATGCCCGCCAGGTCCATGCGTTCCGGCGCGGCACCCGGCTGCTGTTCGAAGTCCACGAATCCGTAGAGATAGTCCAACGTCTCTTTGTAGGTCATGCGGTCGTCCCGTTGCCGGTCAGGGTCTTCGCGTATTCGAAGGGACGGGCCACCGCCCTGCGGCGGATCGCGCCGTAACGCAGACGAGCCGGGGCGGGGACATCCGCGCTGTGGGCAATACGCTTGAATACGTTCCGGCCGGGGCGGGCGTTGATTTCGATAATCCACGGCGTGCCGGCGGCGTCCGGCACGATGTCGAGGCCCACCTCTCCGATGGGTCCGAATTCCGATTCCAGGATTCCGCACACCGCGAATGACGCCTCGGCGGCGCGGTGCAGGATCTCCTCTCTGAGTGGCCGGCCATACAGTGTGTCGAGCACGGGTTCCGCCTCCTCGGACCGGGCGCCGTTGCTCAGGTTGGTCGTGGGGCCGCCCGTCTGGCTGACGCGGGCCGCCAGGCCGGTCAGGACCCACCGCGCCTGTCCATTCTTCTGCATGAGCAACCGCAAGTCGAACCGCGGAAAGCGCCTGTCGTCGGCCGGTTCGGCCGATATCCCCTGCTGCACCAGAAAGCCGCGGGACTCCCCGGGGAACCGTCCGGCCAGTTCCATGACCCGGTCCCTGACGGGCTGGTCCCCCCATGATTCATAGGTTGCGGCCAGCGTCCTGATGACATGGCGACCGCCCCCGCAGCGAACGATTTCCATGACGCCCGTTCCCCCCGACCCCGCTCTCGGCTTGACGTACACGTGATCGTACCGGTCCAGGAAGGCCCGGAGTGCACGCTCGCCAAGGCATCCGGTACGCGGTACGGCGACACCGCCGGCCGCCATGCTCCGGCAGATTTCCATCTTGTCCACCGCCTGGTGGATGAAGGACCGGGGGTTCACAAAAGGGATGCCGGCCCGGTCGAACAGGCCCCGCGCGCGGTCCGCGGCAGGAGAACCGGCGGGGTCCAGCACGGGCGCCCGGTCGTAGATGACCGCCGGCCAGGGTTCGCGGCCGCATTCGACCCACCGGCCGTCCACGACCGTGGCCGGCGCCACCGTCCCCTCCCCGGAATCCACGTCCGCCGCGTCGAACACGACCGTGCGCAGATCCAGCGCCGCCGCGGCCTTGCAGCACTCCTCGAAGAAACCGGTGGGCGGACCGAAGGGGCGACCCTGTTCATCGGGTGCGCGGCGGGTCAGTATGCCAACGGTTTGCATGGCCGTCTCCGGGTTTTCCTGTCCTTTGAGATTCCTTCGTCTTCATGATCCACCCGGTCGGGCCCGGCGGACCAGCCCTTTCACTTCTTCGAGCGTAGACCACGTCATGTCGCCCCGTTCCGAAAAGGACAGGGCGGCCAGTGCGGTGCCGTATGCGAGCCCGGCAGGGAGATCTTCACGCAGCAGGCCGTACAGCAGGCCCGCATCGAAGGCATCGCCGGCGCCAAGGCGGTCGACCGGTTCCACCGCATAGGGGCTGGTATGGAGAAACCCGGTCTCCGCGGACCAGCCCACGGCACCGCCCGCGGCCAGCGTCAGCACGATGATCCCGTTTCCGAACCGCCTGTGCAGGGCGTCAATGGTCTCCTCCGGAGCGCCGTCCATGCCGAAAATCAACGCCGCGTCGTCGGACGTCGACACCAGGATGTCGACCTGTTCCAGGAGTGATTCCAGGACGGCGCGGGCCCGTTCGGGCGACCACAGCTTCGCCCGGTAGTTGATGTCGAAAGACGTCCGGTATCCCCGCTCCTTCCGGCTGCCCAGGATCCGGGCGACCGTCTCCAGGCAGGCGGGACTGAGGGAAGCCGTGATGCCGGACGTATGTACGATCCGGGCACCCGCCCGCAGCACGTCTTCTAACACCTCGGGCGTCAGTCCGGTTGCGGTGGACCCGGCCCGGTCATACACGACCCGGCTCCCTCTCGGCGGCGTACCCGGTTCTAGAAAGAATACACCGGCCCGCATGGTCCGCATAGTCCGCATGGCCCGCGTAGACTGCTCAGACTGCTCAGACCGGCCGGCCCGCGTAGTCTGCTCAGACCAGCCGGCCCGCCCATCCACCCAGGCCACGTGGGACGTGTCCACGCCGTGCAGGGCCAGGCGGGAGGCGATCCATCGCCCGGCGGGATGATCGGGGAGGGCGGAGACCCAGGCCACGTCGGCGCCCATCCTGGCCAGGGCCGCCGCCATGTTGGATTCCGTCCCCGCCGCGTCCGCCCGCAGGTATTCGGCCTGTTCCAACATCTGGCCGTCGACGGGCGAAAACCGGATCATCGTCTCGCCGAATGTAATGACATCGTACCGCATTCGGTCCGACCCGCCGGAAAAGGAAGATGACATGTTCGGATTAATGGAGCAGGCGTGGGGCTTCAGGCGTAATGACAGGCCACCCAGTGGCCGCTGTCGTTCTGTTTGAGTTCCGGTTCGTGCTCGGCGCAGTCGGCCTTCGCGATGGGGCAGCGGGGATGAAAGCGGCAGCCGGAGGGCGGGTTGACCGGACTGGGTACGTCGCCCGTGAGCTGAATGCGCTGTTTCTGGCGCCGCTTGCTGATCTCCGGTACCGCGGAAAGCAGGCTCTGCGTATAGGGGTGTTGGGCGTTGTCCGTCACCTCGTCGGTCCGGCCCGCCTCGATGAGCCTGCCGAGGTACATGACCCCGATGCGGTCGCTGATGTGGGCCACGACGGCCAGGTTGTGGGCGATGAACATATAGGTCAGGTTCAGCTCGTTCTGCAGGTCCTGGAGCAGGTTCAGGATCTG
>JAJECR010000307.1 GCA_022821935.1 Candidatus Latescibacterota bacterium | reverse complement strand
CCGAGACCGAACCAACCTCCACGAAACCGAAGCCGGCCGCCGCGAGCCCCTCCATGGCGACGCCGTTCTTGTCGAATCCTGCGGCCAGGCCGACCGGGTTCGGAAAGGCGAGCCCTCCCGCTTCCACCCTGAGCCGCGGGTCATCCGTGGCGAACAGGCCGCGGAGCAGGCCGCGCACGAGCGGCATGCGTCCCGCCGCACCGACCGCAGACAGCGTGACGCGGTGAATCCACTCGGGATCCAGGCCGAAGAGTACGGGGCGCAGGAGACGGTAGAGAGACATGGCGACTGGCTTGTTCAGGAAGATCGTGGATGACGGGACCGGCCAAGTGGTCCGCGGGTGCGCCGGCCACGCGTAACGGCCGGACTGGCCGATCCGACCGGGCTGGCCAATCCGACCGGGCTGCCAGGGCCGACCGGACCAACCGGCGGATTCCAACCCGTCTATGCACGATTACACCCGGCCGGTTCGAGGCGCAAGTACAAAAACCGGGCGCCTCGCACTGGACAAGGCGCCCGGCTTGCGTCTGGAGGAATGTCAACTGATCAGATCAGTCGTCACACCTCCGCTGTTCAGATATCATACATCCTCCTTTCTTTTGCGTCGCCGTGCTGCAGTACGGGACGCGGTCCATGCCGATGCATCAACATGCCGGACATGATCCGGCGTCAAATCCCCGCAACAGCCGGGGATTAAAACTGCAAGTCCTATTGTTTCATCGAGATACGGAAATCCGAAACGTCTCCTGAGATTCCACGGGAGCGGATGCACGTTTACCGGTCTGCCGACCGGTCCCTACCTTAATTTACCCTGAACCCACCCATTGTTTACGAGTACGCCAACCCCTCTCCGGCACACCCGCCACCTGCGTGTACGCCGGTTTCAGCGTGACGCCGAATCCGGGCCGGGCCGGCGGTGCGATCTCGCCGCCGGACACCACGGGCTCGTCGAGAAGGATCAGGTCCTCGAGGTCGTTCCACCGGTCGGGATGGGTCTCCGCGAGATCCAGACAGTCGGTCGCCGCGACCAGGTGCAGCCCCCAGATCTCGCCGCCCCGATGGGGGCATACGGGTACGTCATGCGCTCTTGCCAACTCCAGGATGCGCAGGCCCGCGGTAATGCCTCCGCACCAGGTAATATCGGGCTGCCACAAATCCAGGGCCCCCGCGCGGGCAATGGCGCCGAAGGCGTGGTGAGAGAAGTCGTGCTCGCCGCCGGCCAGGAGCACGGGCGCCAGCCGAGGACGGAGCCCGGCCAGCTCGTCAAGATGATCGGGTGTGATGAGATCCTCGAACCAGTAGGGTTCGTATTCGGCCAGGAGTTCGCGCATCCTCAGGGCGACCCCGGCGTCCCAGGACATGTAGCAGTCGAACATGAGCAGCGCATCCCGGCCGAACATCTCGCGGCGCCGGGCGGCCAGGGCCGCGGCCTTGCCGTAGTCGGCTTCTTCCCGCCACTGGTGGGAGCACTTTACGGCGGTGTATCCCAGGTCGCGGACCCGGGCCGGATCGCCTCCCGTCGCGTAGGCGCGCACTGCTTTCTTCTTCAACCCCCCGATCAGTTCGTATACAGGCCGGCCTTCGGCCTTGCCCAGCAGGTCCCACAGGGCCAGGTCGATACCGCTCAGGGCCATGATCACGATACCGTTACGACCGTAGGGCAGGGATTTGGAATAGAGATGGTCCCAGGTATCGCGGATGTCGTCCACGTGGTCGATCGTCCTGCCGACCAGGACGTCGCGCAAGTGGCCGTTGACGATCAGTCTGCCCGGCTCCCCGCCCCCGCCGTACCCGTACCCGACCACGCCGGCATCCGACTCTATCCGGACCACGATCTGCCAATAGTATTCCTGCCAGGCGCCCGTCCCCTTCTTCTTCCGTGCCGGATAGACGGCCTTGATATCCGTGATTTTCATGTCTGACCGGAAGCCTGGCGCGTTGCGCGTAAGCGAAAGGAAGGACTAATACCCGAGGCGGGGCATGCGTGGGTGCAGTATGGTTTGAATGGGCGCTAGTGGGATCGAACCACTGACCTCCACGATGTCAACGTGGCACTCTAACCATCTGAGCTAAGCGCCCTGCATTACGCGTATTCCAAAGTGTGTTCGCGACCCCGAATGCCGAGGGCCGGACTCGAACCGGCACGGACTATTGAGGTCCGGGAGATTTTAAGTCTCCTGTGTCTACCAATTCCACCACCCCGGCATACCCTTCCCGTATCTCCCAACACAACTGCAACATGGTAGAGTTGGACACCGCGAAAGTCAAGAGGAATTGGTTTGCTCCCAACCTGCACGAGGGCCAGATGCAACCAATCTCAATTCGTCCTCGGTGTCGGACTGACGCGCAACCGAAGTGCCCGTGCAAACCGTGGGTCCGGACCTTTGAACACGTGTGCGACACCGGTCAAAAAAACGAAATTCAGAAATCCTGCATTGGACAGGGAGAAAAATTGGAAGGGATCGGACAAGAAGCGCCGCCATGCACCCGCACCCGGCCGGTCCGCGCCCTGTTAATCACGCCTCAGGATCCAGTCCGACCGGTATGACCGGACTGGACCCGGAGATTCCATCTTAGCCTATGGCGTCTTTTAGCGCCTTGCCCGCCGTAAACTTGGCCACGTTTCTCGCCGCGATCGTAATGGACTCGCCCGTACCGGGATTTCGCCCCTGGCGAGCAGCACGTTCCGATACGCTGAACGTGCCGAAGCCGATCAGCGTGACGGAGTCGCCGTCACTGAGACTGCTTTTGATGGCGTCGAGTGCTGCGGCGACTGCGCTATCGGCCTGTGCCTTGGATAACCCGGTAGCATCAGCAACCTTACCGGCCAATTCTGTGCGATTCATTGATTACCCTCCAGATAAAATAATGGGAGTAATGCACCCCGATAGAGTGCGAGAATTCCCGCGACAGACCGTTCTAAGGTCCTGTGCTTGCGGGCGATTTACACGAATTGTACGAGCAATATATATCCGTACGCGATCCCGTATGCAAGTTTTTTTTCACTGTACATCTGTGTGGCACTGCGATGGGCCGGGCGATTTCATTGATTTCGAGCGTCGAAATCTCTATTTTCCTGTCTTAACATGCCAGCTAAGCCTCCGCCTGAAACCATTCTGCTCCTGATGCCGACGACGACCTATCGGGCCGGTCCTTTTCTGGACGCCGCCCGCCGGATGAACCTGGACGTCGTCATGGGTTCGGACTTC
>JAJECR010000294.1 GCA_022821935.1 Candidatus Latescibacterota bacterium | reverse complement strand
CGACAAAAGGCGCGTCCCGCAGTTCGATCGTACTGCTGAAGATGGTATAGAGCGCGATCAGGATCGGCATCTGCAGCAGCAGGGGCAGGCAGCCGCCCAGGGGGTTCACACCCGCCTCCCTGTACAGCTTCATCATCTCCTGGTTCAGTTTGGTCGAGTCGTTCTTGTGCTTTTCCTTGAGCGATTCCATTTTCGGCTGGAGCGCGGCCATGCCCAGGGTGGCCGTCATGCTCTTGTGGGTCAGGGGGAAGAGCAGGATCTTCACGATGATGGAAAGTACGATGATCACGATGCCGTAATTGGATATGAACTGGTGCAGCCAGACCAGGGAAATGAGCGTGATCCGGCTGATCGGCTGTATGATCGTCCACCCAAGATCGACGGCGCCCTCGAGACCGTAACCGTATTGCTCAAGGGTATCGTAGTGGACCGGGCCCAGGTAAAGGAGGAAGTTGTCCGTGAGCGGGGAGGCGAGACCCATGGACAGCTCCGCGGCGATCTGCCGGTCGTCATACTGGGGGCGCTGGACGGGCCGGCCGTTCAGCCGGTAGCCTCTGGCCTTCCTGTCCACGGGCACCATGGCGGTGAAGAAATACTTGCTGCGGACCCCGACCCAGTGGGTTTCTCCCGTGGTCTCGGGCCTGGGGTCTTCCAGCTCCCCGCCGAGGTCTTCATCGATCACGGTGTCGTTGAGCGAGGCGAATCCGCGGAAGGCGTACAGGTCCTGGTCCCAGTCCCTCTCCGTCACGTTTATACCGCCGCCCCACCGGAGATAGTACTTGCTGCCCAGGGCCAGGTTCTCTCCGCCGTCGATCCTTACCTGGAGGTCCACGGCGTAGTCGTCCCGGTTGATTGCGAATACCTTGGTGATGGTCAGTCCCCCAGGCGTATCGGCCGTGAGCGTCAACGATCCCGTGGCCTGTCCGGGACCGAGCACGACCGCGTCGCGGTCCGCCGCGAACCGCAGGGCCCGGGTACTGCGGGGTCCCCGTTCTGTCGTGAGAATGATGTCGGGGCTCGCTTCGCGGTCGGGTGGAATGATTTCCACGTCTTCTCCGCCGATACCCCGGTAACCTTTTATTTTCCAACTCGTTATGACACCGCCCAGGGTACTGATGACACCCCGGAAGTTCTGGTTTTCAAGGACGATTTCACGCGGTTCCGGCGCGCCTTCGACCGGGGGGAGGAACAGCACGCGCTCGGAGCGGTCCCAGCTGTCCGCGGACAGGTCACTTCGGGGACTGCTTTCTGTCCGGGGGGCCGGAGACCGTGCCGGCGCCGGCTCGAACTCGTCCGCCGGGGTGTCGTAGGCCTGTCCTCCAGCCTCGCCGATCTCGCCGGTCTCGCCCGTGGTGTAGGCCCCCGCGGGATCATCTCCCGACGGGAAATCTCTCGCCTGATCCGGCGTGAACGTGCGGTCTACCGGAGGCGGACGCTGCGGCGCGTACATCGGATATATAATGTAGTAGTATCCGATCCAGGTCAGAATGATGAGGCCGAAGGCGCCGAGTACCCGTTTTTCCATTATTGACGTGATTCCAGCATTGTAAGCCGCGGCATGCGGCTAATCGTGGGAGCCGCCTGGACCGCTCGGTCCGCCCGGTCCGACTGACCCGCATGAGCAGTGGAGTTCGTCTGATCGCTCCACGGGATCGTATCCGCCCGGGTGAAAGGGATGGCAGCGCAACAGCCGCCGGACGGCCAGGTAGGATCCGGCGAACAGGCCCCGTCTTTCCAGCGCTTCAATGGCGTAATTCGAACAGGTAGGGGTAAACCTGCAGCTTGGCGGAAGGAGCGGGGATACTGCCAGTTGATAGCCGCGGACGCCCCATGCGAGCATAGTTGCGATCGCCGCGGTCAGCCTTTTCCACATAAGCGTGTCACCGCGGTATGGTAGAGGGAAAGAAACTCTTCATTCATCTGGCGGTACGTAGCTTCCTGCCTGGGACTGCGGGCGATGAGCACCAGGTGCATCCCACGCTTCAAACGGTTCCTGTTAAGCCGGTAGATCTCCCGCATTCTCCGGCGAGCCAAGTTGCGCTTGACCGCGCCGCCGTAGCGCCTGGTCACGATGAAGCCGACCCGGCGCTCGAGCCGGTCCGGACAGGAAGCCAGGGACAGGATCATCGAACGTCCCTTTACGGTCAATCCGCTCTTCCTGACCCGCTCGAACTCCCACCGGAGTCTCATGCGTTCGTCGTGGGGAAAACGTCGGGAACCGGCGGCCATGGTGCATCGGTCCTGCAGCGACCCGGCGGCGCCTAAACGGCAACGCGGGTCCTTCCCTTGGCGCGGCGGCGGTTCAGGATCAACCGCCCCGCCTTGGTGCTCATCCTTCGGCGAAACCCGTGCCTGCGGTGCCGCTTCAGGTTGCTCGGCTGAAAGGTCCGCTTCATCAGTCACTCCCGATTTTCACACTTTTTCTACTTAAAAAAACAGCCCTCTATAATACCCGGAGAGCCTGATTATGTCAAGTGGTTTTAGTTCATTCTTGTGGCGCAATTCTTTTCGATATAACCCTTGACAGTGCGCTGGCCACCCTACATACTATGGAAGAGATACTACCCGCAACGTTTCCGCCTTCCGTGGATTTGTTGTAGTACCTACTTACCTTTTAAATGTAGTAATTACACTTATTTAGCATGTTACATGCGAGTGTATGCGCATGTTTTCGGCCCGGGTTTTCCCGGCCCGCCCCCGGATGTTTCCGCCCCTTAGGCAGACAAGGTAATCCGCAATGAAGCAGGAAGATCCTGCACAGCTCTGGTCGGTGTGTTTGTCGGAACTGAGGGGCATGATCCCCGCACAGACGTTCGCGACATGGTTCGAGCGGACCAAAGGGCATGACGTAACACCGGAAAAATTCACCATAGAGGTGCCGAACCCGTTCTCCGGCGAGCGGATTCTGAAGCGGTTCCACGACAAGATCAGCCAGGTCGTGACGACCCAGCTCGGCCGCCAGGTCTCCATAGACTATCATATTTTCGAGGGCAATACGCAGATTGTCCCCGTGCTCACCGATCTGCCCTCCTACGGTCCGGCCCCGGAACAGCAGGCCGCGGACGAAGCGGAAACCGACAACCTCTACGACAACTACACCTTCGAGAACTTCGTCGTGGGGGAATGCAACGACTTCGCCCACGCGGCCTCTCTGGCCGTGGTTAAATCCCCGGGCCAGCAGACCTTCAATCCCCTGGTGATCTACGGCGGCGTCGGCCTGGGCAAGACTCATCTGGCGCAGGCGATCGCCCATGAGTCGAAGCGGCTCGGGACCGTCGACCGCATCCGGTACGTCACGTCGGAGATCTTCTACAGTGAATTCATCGAGTCCATACAGGAAAAAAAGACGAAGGAGTTCGCGCAGACCTACCGAAACGTCGATCTGCTCATCGTAGACGACATCCAGTTCTTCTGCAAGGGGCACAAGGACCGCACTCAGGAGGAGTTCTTCCACACCTTCGACGTGCTGCGGCAGAAGGGCAAGCAGATCGTCCTTACCAGCGATCGGATCCCGAAGGAACTTTCAGGCCTGGAGGAACGCCTGGTGTCCCGGTTCGAGTGGGGGCTTCTCGCGGACATGAAGGCGCCCGATTACGAAACAAGGGAAGCCATTCTGCAGAAGAAGGCGGATAAAGACGGGCTGTCGCTGAGCCCGGACGTCATCGCCTATATCGCCGACCGGGTCGCATCGAATATACGAGAGCTGGAGGGGGCCGTGCTCAGCCTGCTGGCCTATGCGTCCTTAAGCCATTGCGACATTACCATGGATGTGGCGAAACGGGTGCTGAGCAACAAGATCCGCAGAAAACAACGGGCCGCCGGGATTGAGGATATACAAAAAGCCGTGGCCCGGCACTACGACGTGTCCGTCGAGGATCTCGCCGCGAAGACCAGGAAAAAGCACGTGGTGACGGCCCGCCAGATCGCCATGTATCTTTGCAGGGACATGACCCGCGCGTCGCTCAAGGATATCGGGGCGATTTTCGGCAAGAGAGACCACACGACCGTTATACACGCCTGCCAGACAGTCAAGAAGCTCCTGCTGAACGACGAGCACCTGCAGGACGACCTCGAAAAGATCAGGAATTCGCTGCTGTAACCCGCCTGCCATTCGATAATGCCTTCCACACCTGCACGGAGGCACTCGAGTGTGGATAACCTTGGGGTTATCCACAGTTTATCAAGAATATGCTTTTATTGTAACCTCTCCTCCCGCAACATGTTGCGTATAGTCTATCTAATGTTTCCACACAATCCACGTCCGATATCGAGTTTCGATGTGGATATGTGCCTGTATCAGGAACAAAACAGACTGGATTCGGCGCAGATCCGTTCATTCTCGTAACGGGCCCTTCCGGGGGTGCTTATAATGTGGATAACCGGGGGATAAGTGTATAAGAAGTGTCGATGTTTTGTGTACAACTGGAGAGTTCGGTCGGTTCTGGGTTCTAGTGTGTGGATAAATGTGGATAAACGTCTGTTTAGGTGCTTCTTTTTCCACATCTGTTTTTTTATATAAGTTGTTATAATTATTGTTTTTATGTTTCAAAATATAGGTTTATACACATATCCACACACTATATTAGTATTATTCCTTTTATAATACATAACTATAAATACACTATATATTGTACGTTTTCAGTGTCCTCTTACCTCTTTCTACAACATGAAGTAGGTTTTACCCCACAAATATCTTGCGCGGGATTCCCCTCTTTCTTTATATTCAATAGTTGTAACAGGTTACTGTACATCATTCCACCCTTGTAGCGTTCCATGCGCTCCGGACCGGGTAAGGGTAACGACTGCCGATTGCCCAGAGGAGTACTTCCGTGAAGATTACCATACCGGCCAGTTCCACGCTGATGAGCGGTATACAGACCGTCCTGAACGTCGTGCCACCCAAGACCACCCTGCCAATTCTGTCCAACATGCTGCTGGAGACGGAAGGCGGCCATCTGACCATCGGGGCCACCGATCTGGACATATCCATCGTGACCAGGATTCCCGCCGAGATCAAAGAAGAAGGATCGATCACGGTGCCAGGCAGGAAAATCGCGGAGATGGTGCGCGAGTTGCCTGATGCACCGGTAGATATCGAGGTGGACGGCGTCAAGGTGGTCGTCCGATGCGATCGGGGGGTGTTTCGCCTGGTAGGCATCGACAAGGAGGAGTACCCGGCCCTTCCGGATGTGCCGTCCGATCAGACCATAACGATTCCGGCGTCTTCGCTGCAGCGTCTAATCCGAAAGACGGTCTACGCGGTATCGAAGGACGAGACGCATCCCAGCCTGTGGGGCGCCTTCCTGCGCATAGGCGGCGGTTCCGTGCGGATGGTCGCCACGGACGCCCACCGGCTGGCCAAGACGACATTGCCCTGCGAAGTCGACGATACGGTCACCGAAGGGATCATCGTGCCTCCGAAGGCCCTGAACAACCTTTCGCGGCTCATCGGGGAATCGGAAGCGCCTTCCCGCATAACGATCGGGGACAATCACGTCGTGTTCGACCTGGAGAACGCCCAGTTGTACGCCAGGCTGATCGAAGCGACGTACCCCGATTACGAGCGCGTCATCCCAAGTGGAAACGACAAGATCGTCAAGGTGAACCGGGAGGTCCTGGAAAGCGCAGTGCGGCGCGTGTCCGTCCTGTCCAACTCGACTACGCGGCAGATCAGGTACGCGGCCCGGCCGGGGTTCATCGAACTCAGTTCGTCCAGCCACGATATCGGCGGCGAGGCCCGGGAGGAGGTGCCGGCCGAATACGAAGGCGACGCCATGGATACAGCCTATGATTTCCGCTTCCTGCTCGACGTCGTGGAGCGGATTGAAAGCGAAGACGTGGTCTTCAAACTCGATTCGCCCGTCAGCGCGGGGATCATCACTCCTTCGGAAGAAGAGTCGGAGGGCGAGGACTACCAGTGCCTGATCATGCCCCTCAGACTGACCGACGTGGAAAACTGACAAGGTGCATCTAAAGCGGCTGTCCCTTAGTCATTACAGGAATTACACATCCCTGGCGTTGACCTGTGATCTGCAAACGAACGTTTTTATCGGAACGAACGGACAAGGCAAAACCAACCTGCTGGAGGCAGTCTATTACCTGTGCGTGGCCCGGTCCTGCCGCGAGGCACAGGACAGGGAACTCGTGCGGATCGGATCTGACCATTTCCTGATACAGGGCCAGGGGCTGTCCGCGGGAGGCAGGACGGTCGAGATACAGATCAGATACGGTCGCCAGACGGGTAAGAAGGTACTCGTAAACGAGTCGCCCCAGCGTAACCTGTCTGACCTGTACGGCATCATGGCGGCGGTGGTGATTTCCCCGGACGACCGGAGGCTGGTCCAGGGATCGCCGAGTTCGCGCCGCCGTTTTCTCGACATCGCGATCTCGCAGTCCAACGCGGCATATCTCGCCACCCTGCAGGACTACAGGCGGGTGGTCCGGCAGCGCAACGAGGCTTTGCGCGCGCACCAGGAAAGCCCGGGAAGGGCGCCGGACCTGGAGGTCTGGAACGCGCCGCTGGTGGCGCTGGGCAGTCGCATCATGCGAAAGAGGGTGGAAGTCGTCTCGGCCCTGAAGGACGAAGCTCGGCGGGTTCACGCCACGATCAGCGGCGACGACGAGGCCCTTGAACTGGACTATGCGCCCTCCTTCGAATGCGAGGATCCCGGTGACGCCGAAGGGCCCTTCCAGGAGGCGCTGGACCGTAACGAGCAGCGGGAAAGGGCACGGGGCATGACAGAAGTGGGACCGCACCGGGACGACCTGTCCATCAGCATGAACGGGGTCTCGCTGCAG
>JAJECR010000117.1 GCA_022821935.1 Candidatus Latescibacterota bacterium | reverse complement strand
AACCGAGAGCCAATACAGCAATTATGAGGTAATGCATTGTGTTCTCCCGTTTATGGAAACACTTCTAACTAAAAGGAATGACGAAGACCCAAACTTGCCTATATCGCCTCCTTTCCCGCGTATTGATCGGTTGACTGAATTAACAGGCTCAAAAACGCTCGGATTTCAGGCCGTATCGGGTACTTTTCCCCTTAAATATGATTAGATTGAGTAATAAGTCAAGAAAAAACTTATTTTTTTTCAATCAATTCGTGTTCTCCACCTGGTCCTGCCTGACATGAGTTAACTATCAGAATCCAATCACGTCAACATCACACTACGATTTATTAGTAGTTGGTCCAACGTCAAGATCACACTTCAAATCATCTCGTTATTGGTCCAACGTTCCAAATTTCCATACAGACGTACCCCCGCCTGGCTGACGTGCCGTTCTTCTCCTAACCGGCGTTTAGTATAATCATATTTAAAGGGAAAAGCCCCGTTTGCGGTTAACGGGGCTTTTCCTGTGTTCGATGATGTAGGGGAGGGTGACATGCTATCGCCCTCCCCGTTTTTCGTTTGTACGATATTACTCTACGATGTACCTGCCGAAGAAGTAACTCCCGACCCCTCCCAGTTTATCCATACCTGACGTACCTCCACCTGGCCGACGTACTCGCTCATACCTTTCGTACCTATATACCCGTCATACCCCGATCAATCTCAGCACGAACCAATCCGCTGCGCCCGACTGCACGGAGCTACGACCGGGGAGGCCGCCCGCTCCCTGGCACTCAGCATAATCATATATATACGGACTAATTTCACAGCATAATTTTCACCGAACACGATCTGGTTGACCTGTCCCCGCAACCATGCGTACCTTACCATATGGAAGCCATAAAGAAAGACAGAAAGGAGACTTTAAGGACTGGTTAACATGCCTCGTATTCAACCGCCAACACGAAGTCGATTCCGTTTCTTGGGGGACGCAGCCCTGACTCCCAGGCAACGGGTTTGATCCTACAGACTCAGCCGTCCGAAACGCGTTAAACCGTCCATTCACGTCGCAAGAACAAGCAATGCAGGTCCAGACAGGAGATAGTGGCTTGAGTTCCTGCCTGTTCCGCTTGGGAGTACCCGATATATCGATCTCGATCTCGCTCATGAGAGCGGGTTGGGCCTCTTGCGTGGAGATAGTACCATGCGTCGTAACATCTCCTTACAGCCGCCCCTTGACAACAAGGCCGATCCGTTGTCCATTGATGTCGCGCGATTGCTGCAGGCCAGCATCGCGCCGAACACGGCGAAGGCGTACGGAGATGCATTGCGCAAGTTGTTCGAGCACCTGGATGGGCAGCCATTGACCGACGCCACGCTGGCCGGCTACCTGGCGCACTTGTATACCAGGGGACTTGCGCCGGCCTCTGTCACGGTAGTGGTACAGGCCGTCCGTTTCTGGGAAAAGCTGGAAGGCCGCTCGTCAAGTGTGGGGCCGTTGACGGCCCGAACGCTGGCAGGCATCCGTCGTGAAGGTCGAAATCGGGGCCGCGGCCAGGTAACGGGCCTGACCCGCGAGACGGTCAATCTCATGGTACACAACGCCGTCAGCGCCAACACCCTGGCCGGGTTAAGAGACGCCGCGCTATTTCGTGTGATGAGCGACGCGCTGTTGAGGATCGGGGAAGCCGTCGCCATCAATTGCGAGCATATCACCACCCAATTCGACGGGAGCGGGCGGCTGTTGTTGCATCGAAGCAAGACCGACCAGGAGGGCAAGGGCGCCAGCCTCTTTCTGACCGCCCGGACCGTCGACGTGATCCAGCAGTTGTTGAAGGTAGCGGGGTACATGGTTGGTCCCCTCTTCCGCCGGATGTTGAAGGGCGATCGAATGGGCGATACCCGGCTGACGGTGGACGGCGCCCGGCTGGCCATCAAAGCATCTGCGGAGCAGGTCGGTATCAAGGGCGTGAGCGGCCACAGTCTTCGCATCGGTACCGCCCAGGAACTCGCGCAACGAGGCGCTACCCTGGTCGAATTGCAGAACGCCGGCCGTTGGACCGACAGCCAGATGCCTGCGCACTACACCCGCGAGCAGGCCGCGAGCAAGGGCGCCGTAGCCCGCTTGCTGGGGATTGACTGAGGGAGGCCGGCGCCGCCTGACAAGGTATTGCGGCGCCCCCCGAAAACTCGCGCCGCGCGGATCACGCCGCCTATCGAAGTTCCGTACCGCGCGGATCACGCAGGTGCGACTTCAGCGTTTTTTCAGCAGATCGGCCAACGCGTCCACCGTGGTTACAGGCTGCCGGCACACGAACTGTTCGCAGACATAGGCCGTGGTCGCGCCATCGATCTGCGGCCGGTTGGCCAGGAGCGGGATGAGCTCCGCGGCATGGCCGCCGGCATCGACGTCGTCCCCGGACGGATCGTGCAGGGCAACGACCTTGTTCGGCAGGAAGGTGCCGTCGAGCAGGTCCAGCATGGCCCGCGTGGCGGCGTCCTCCCTGGCGCCGATCAGCACAATCTCGACGGGCGTGTCGAGATACCAGGAGAGTCCGCACAGCAACTGGCCGAATCCTCCGGGCGCCGCGCCCATGTAATCCGTAAAGAGGGAGAGGGTCTGCCCGGCCCGGTCCCGGTATTCGTGCCGGCCGGTAAACGCGGCCAGCCGAAGCAGGTTCTGTACGCTCACCGCATTGCCCGAGGGAATGGCGTTGTCGTAGGGGTTCTTGGACCGCACGATAAGCGTCTCGTGGTCGTCGCTGGTGAAGAAGAACCCGCCATCCTCCGGATCCCAGAACCGCTCGATCGTGCCGTCCATGAGCGTTATGGCCCGGGCGAACCAGGCCGGGTCGAAGGTCGCCTCGTACAGGTCGAGCAGCGCGGCCGTCGTGAAGGCGTAATCGTCCAGGTAGCCGTTGAAACGCGCACGGCCGTCCTTGAAGGTGTGCAGCAGTCGGCCGTCCTCATGCAGGGCGTCCAGGACGAACCCCATCGAGTCCGCCGCCGCGGCGAGCCAGGCCGGTTCGCCAAAGACGCGGCTCGCCCGGGCCAGGCTGCCGATCATCAGCCCGTTCCAGTCCGTCATGATCTTCTCGTCCCGCCCGGGATGGACGCGTTTTTCGCGGTGATCGAAGAGGGTGCGGCGGCCTTCGGATACGATCGCCCGCAGTGCGTCCGGCGCCACCTGCAGGTGGGCGGCCAGCGGTTCGAGGCCGACGTCCACGTGCAGGACGCTGGTCCCGTGTTCGAAGTTTCCGCCCTCTTCCACCCCGTAGTACCGGGAGAACAGGCGGCCCTCTTCTTCCCCCAGAACGTCCCGGATTTCTTCCGGCGTCCACACGAAGAACCGGCCTTCCTCGCCCTCGCTGTCAGCGTCCTGGGTCGCGTAGAATCCCCCGCCGGGCTGCAGCATTTCTCCGATCACGTACGCCGCCGTTTCGGAAACGACCTTGCGGAACAGGGGTTCCCCCGTGGCCTGGAAAGCCTCGGTGTACGTCCCCAGGAGCAGCGCGTTGTCGTAGAGCATCTTCTCGAAGTGGGGGATCAGCCACTTCGCGTCGACGGAATACCGGTGAAACCCGCCGCCCAGGTGGTCGTAGATCCCGCCGTTGCCCATCTTCGCCAGGGATTGGGCGGCCATGTCGAGGGCCGGCTGCCGTCCGGACCTGAGGTGCTCGCGCAGCAGGAAGGACAGTGTCATGGACGGGGGGAACTTGGGCTGCGTGCCGAAACCGCCGTTGGTGGTGTCATAGGACGCGGCGATCCCGGTGTAGGCCTTGTCGAGCAGCCCCGTGTCCAGGGTTTGGTTGCTCGAGGCGAACCCGGCCAGTTCGACGAGGCGCTCTTTGAGCTTTTCGCCCTGTTCCTCGGCTTCGGATCGGCGTTCCCGGTAAAATTGGGCTATCGCCTCGAGGATGCGGGGAAAACCGGGCCGGCCGTACCGGTCGTCCGGCGGGAAATAGGTGCCGCCGTAGAAGGGTTTCAGGCCGGGCGTGAGGAAGACGGTCATGGGCCAGCCGCCGCTGCCCGTCATGGCGGTGACGGCGTTCATGTATATCTCGTCCAGGTCGGGCCGTTCCTCCCGGTCCACCTTGACGTTGACGAAGTGCCGGTTCATGATCTCCGCCGTTTCCCCGTTCTCGAAGGATTCGTGGGCCATGACGTGGCACCAGTGGCACGCGGAGTATCCGATGGACAACATCACGGGCTTGTCTTCCGACCGGGCCTTTTCCAGGGCCTCTTCGCCCCAGGGGTACCAGTCTACGGGATTGTAGGCGTGCTGCCTGAGGTAGGGACTGGTCTCGTGGACCAGGCGGTTGGCCTGCTGTCCGGCCTGCTGCGCTGCCTGCTGTTCTGCGTGTTGCGCCACGTGCTGGTCGTCCTGCTGCGCTGCCTGCTGTTCTGCGTGTTGATCGGCTTGCCGCGAATCGTTCAATTCACACCATCCCTTCCCTTACCATGCGTTCCAGGACGAAATCGCGGACGTCGATGGGGAACTCCATGACGCACCGCCGGGCGGAAGACTCGAATATGCCCATGATGGTTTCCAGGGCCACGCGGGCGGTCTTCGCTTCGGACCGGTGGGCGGCCTGGCCTTCCACGGTGGAGATCAGCTCCTCCAGTTCGCCGCAGACGGTCGAATAGACCTCGTCCAGCCGCGGCGTGTGCCAGCCCTCTGTGCGGTAGCTGGACAGCATCTTGAGCGGCGGGCCGTCGGGATTGTTCACTTCGATTACCCCATCGGAACCGATGACCCGGAAGGAGAAGGACTGGCTCGCCCGCTCGCCCAGCTCGATGAATCCCACCACCCCGTTGCCGTACCCGATCCGCCCTATCGCCATGTCTTCCACGGGCATGTCCGGATGGTTGCGCCGGCCTTCGATCTTGTGGGGCCGGTCGATCTGGCCCATGACCCATCGGGGCGGACTGTCGCCGTTCAGGTAGTTGATCAGGTCGATGACGTGGGTGCCGTTGTTCATCAGGTCGAGCGTGCAGTGGCCCCAGATCATGGCGACTTGCCCGATTTCCCCCGCCTGGATCAGTTCCCTCGCCCGGACGGCCTGGGGAGAGAACCGGTGGGCGTGGCCGATGGCGAGGACCGTGCCGGCCTTCTCGCACGCTTCGATCATCCGGTCGGCTTCGTCCAGGGAGACGGCCATGGGTTTCTCGCACAGGATGCCTTTAGCGCCGCTTTCCGCCGCCGCGATCGTCGCTTCGCAGTGCCCGCGCGGCCAGGTGCACACGCTCACCAGGTCGAGGTCCTCCCGTTCCAGCATTTCGCGGTGGTCTTCGTATATCCGGATGCCGTGTTCGCCGGCGAGACGCCGCGCCTTCTCCCCTTCCGGATGGATGTCCGATCCGGCGATCAGTTCGACTTCGGCGTTTTCCACGTGGCGGTATCCGTCCGCGTGGGCGGTGGCGATGCCGCCGCAACCGATGAAGCCCGCCCGGTATTTTTTCATGCGTGGGTTTCCTGTAAGGGACGTGGTGTCACATGTTCGGTCACGATCGGAGCACGGGGCGCGTCAGGCAGGTCGGCCCGCCGCTGCCCGCGTAGCAGATGTGATCACCGTCGAATTCCTCCACCGCGCAACCGGCCTTCCACATGCGATCGGCCGTAACCGGATTACCGCTTCGCACGAGGACGCGGCGCGGACTCGTTGAGAGGACGTTACAGCCGAGGCTGTCGTATTCCTCGTCCGGCACCGGCACCAGGTCAATGCCCAGGGCGACCAGCATCTCCCGGAACGGGATGGGCAGGAGGCGCTCGTAGACGGCCGCGAGGTCCGCGTCCAGCATGCTGATGACGGACATGAGATGCAACACCGCACCCGGACCGTCCCAGTGGACCATGGGGACGGCCACGACGTCGATACTCCGCGGCTGCATCAGGGCCTGGAACTGGCGGATCCCCTCTCCGTTCGTGCGGTAGGTCAGCCCGATGACGGCCAGGTCGTCCTTGAGCCAGACCACGTCGCCGCCTTCGACGCTTCCGGGTGGTTCGATGCGCCCCGCGATGGGGATGCCCGCTTCGGCGTACCAAGCTTCCAGGGCCTCCGGCTCCGCCATGCGGGCTTCCTTGCCCATGCGGCCCAGGATCACGCCCTCACCGGTCACGGCGGCCACGGGATCATGGACATAGAGCGAGTCGAGCCCCGTCCGGCCGTCGGCAGGCAGGTACGCCACTTCGGCGCCCGCCGCTTCGAGCAGGGAAGTGAACCGCTGGTGCTCCGCTACCGCGCGTTCGAAATCCGGCCGGACGAGATAGTCCAGGGACCGCCACTGCGCGTCGATCCGGTCCTGGCTTTCAAAGGCTTCTTCCGGGCGCTTGACCAGCACCTTCCTGAGCGGGCGCACCATGGACTGGCTACCGTGTGAGTTCATTTGGACTGGCTGTCGTAAGGATTCATGCTATTCGTCGTCCGGGTAAGGGTGTCGTTCGCTGGCTGGATATTTGTTGTCCGGATAAAGGTATCATGTCGTCTGCTGTCCGGAAAGTTGCGCTTCGATTTCTTCCTCGTTCAAGATCTCTACGCCGAGGGACTGCGCCTTCTTCAGCTTGGAGCCGGCGTTTTCTCCCGCCACGAGGTAATCCGTCTTCTTGCTCACGCTGGACGTGACCCGCCCACCCGCGGCCGTGATCCGGTCGGCCATCTCGTCGCGGGTGTGGTTCGGCAAGGTGCCCGTGATCACGACGATTTTATCCGCCAGCACCTGGGCATGCTCACCGCCCTCCGCCAGCGCTTGGGCGTCCGCGCCGCCCTCCGGTGGTTCCAGTTCCATGCGGAGGCCGGCCGCCCTCAGTTTTTGGATGATCTCGAGGTTCCGTTCGTTTTGGAAGAACGAGACGATGCTCTCTGCGATTTTCGGGCCGATCTCCGGTACGGCGACCAGTTCCTCTTCCGTGGCGGCCATAATGCCGTCGATGGAACGGAGGTGCCTGGCGATCTGCCGGGCGGCCCGCTCCCCCACGTGAGGGATGCCCAGGCCGAAAAGCAGCCGGTCCAGGGGGCGGTCCTTGCTGGCTTTGATACCTCGCAGCAGGTTGTCGGCGGACTTTTCGCCCATGCGCTCCAGGGCTCCCAACCGCTCTTTGTCCAGGTAGTAGATGCCGCTCACATCCTCGATCAAGCCGCTTCCCAGTATCTGCTCGGTGACCGCCGGGCCGAACCCTTCGATGTCCATGGCGTTCCGGGCGGTGAAATGGGTGATCCGAGCCTGTGTCTGCGCCGGACAGGCCGCGTTCCCGCAACGCACCGCCACCTCGTCGCCCACCCGCACGAGGGTGGTTTCACAGACCGGGCACACCTTGGGCATCTCGAATTTCACCGACCCGTCCTCCCGCTTACTCATATCGACCTCAACGACCTTGGGGATGACGTCGCCGCCCTTTTCGATAAACACGGTGTCGCCGACGCGCAGGTCCTTGCGGGTGATCTCCTCCTCGTTATGGAGCGTGGCCCGGCTGATCGTCGATCCGGCCAGAAACACCGGTTCGAGCTCGGCGACCGGGGTCACCACGCCGGTCCGGCCGACCTGGAGCCGGATGTCCGTGAGGCGGGTCATGGCCCGCTGCGCGGCGAACTTGCTGGCGATGGCCCAGCGGGGACTCTTCAGCGTGGCGCCGAGCTCGCCGTGCAGCGCGATGGAATCGACCTTGATGACCATGCCGTCGATATCGTAGGACAGCGACGTCCGGCGCTCCTCCCAGTCGTGGCAGAAAGCGATCACCTCTTCTATTGTGTCGAATCGCCGGGCTTCCACGTTGGTCGGAAACCCCTGGCCGGCCAGCCAGCTTAGTCTTTCGAAATGGCTGTCCAGTTCGGGCTGCTCCGCAATCGCGCCGTTCTCGTCTTCGAATCGCACCGTGTAGAGGAATACCCTGAGAGGCCGCTCGGCGACGACGCGGGGATGTCGGAGCTTCAGCGAGCCCGCCGTGGCGTTGCGGGGGTTCGCGAAGAGCGGCTCCTCCCGTCCCGCGCGGAGGGCGTTGAGATCCCGGAACCCGTCGTGGGGGAGATACACCTCGCCCCGGACCTCGATGTTGTTGAGCCGGGGGCTTTCCTCGGCAATGCGCAGGGGTATGGACCGGATGGTTCGCAGGTTCGCCGTGATGTCGTCGCCCTGTTCGCCGTCTCCCCGCGTGGCGCCCAGGGCCAGCGCGCCGTCTTCGTACCGCAGGCTGACGGCCACGCCGTCTATCTTCAACTCCACCGTGTAGGCGTATGCCCGTTCCGGGCCCAGCAGGTCGCGGATACGGCGGTCGAAGTCCCTGATCTCGTCGTCGTTGTATGTGTTGCCGATGGAGAGCATGGGCACGGGGTGCCGGACGACGGGGAAGGATGAGGTAGGGGTACCCCCGACGCGCTGTGTGGGCGAATCGGGGGTGATCAGATCGGGATGGGCCGATTCCAGGTCCCGCAGCTCGTTCACCAGCATGTCGTAGTCGTAATCGCTGATGACCGGCTCGGCGAGTACGAAGTACCGGTGGTCGTGCGACCGGATCTGCTCGCGCAGGACTTCAATGCGTTCGGCAGGCGACATGGGATCCGCGGGTTTTAACTGACCGGCGCGGGCGACTTTCGGTTCGTCACGGGACGCGCCCTGCGCTGGCGGCTTTCGGTTCGTCATGGGACGTGCCCTGCGCCGGCGCCCTGACTCCAGTGCTACGCTAGCCGGTGCGGGCGACTTTCGACCGCGGTGACTTTCTGGCGCGCCGGATTTCCTCGCGCTTCTTCGCTATCCAGTTCTGCCACCAGACCACGATGGGACTGGCGATGAAGATCGAAGAATAGGTTCCGGTGACGACGCCGAAGGTCAGCGCCAGGGCGAAACCCCAGTTGGTCGACGCGCTGCCGGCCAGCAGGAAGACTAGGACCAGGAGGACGGTGAGCGACGTCATCATGGTGCGATTCAGGCATTCGTTTATGCTGCGGTCCACCACGCCGGAGAACCCTTCCGTCCGGGTTCGGCCCAGGCTTTCCCGTATTCGGTCGTAGACCACGATGGTATCGTTCGTGGAGTACCCCACGACGGTCAGCAGGGCCGCCACCACCGCCATGGTCAGCTCCTCGCCCACGAGGGTGAGCATGGCCAGCACGATGAGCACGTCGTGGATCAGCGCGACGATCGTACCGATGCCGAAGCGGAACCCGTTGACCTGCCGGAAGCGTATGGTGATGTAGAGGACGATGCCGATGATGGAAGCCCCCACGGCGCCCATGGCGTCGACCGTGAGCTCCTTGCCGATCTTCGGGCTGACGTTGTATTCCTGCCGCAGCCAGTCCTGTTCATCACCCTTGAGGTTATCGGGAAACTGTTCCCGGAGCGTCGTCTTCACGGCGGATGCGATCTGCTGCTCGTTCCAGTCGCTGTCGGCCGCCCTGATCAGGATGTTGTCCTCCTCGCCGATCACCTTGATTTCGCTCTGGCTCAGGTCCACTTCCTCGTTATCTATGGTGACGTTGCCCAGCGCGCCGCGGATATCCTGGACCTGCACCGGAGGATCGAAACGCATCTCGATCAGCGACCCGCTTTGAAAGTCCACGCCCCAGTTCACTCCGCCGCGTACGACGATGGTCCCCAGGCCGACCACGATAATGCACCAGGTGATGACGAAGGCCGCCTTGCCGAACCGCATGAACCCGAAAAACAGGCGTCCGAAGGGATCGGTCCGGCCGATGCTGACCTGGACGAGCTGCCACCGGTCGATGAGCGCGTCGAAGAGGGACCGCGTGATGAAGATGGCCGTGAACATGCTGATCAGGATGCCGAACCCCAGCGTCACGGCGAATCCCTTGATGGGTCCGGTGCCGAACTCGTACAGGGCGAAGGCGGTGATCAGGGTGGTGATGTTGGCGTCCACGATGGTGCGCAGCGCGTTGCCGTACCCGCTGTCCACGGACTGCCGGATCGTCTTCTGCCCCGATTTGAGCTCTTCCTTGATCCGTTCGAATATGAGGATATTGGCGTCCACCGACATGCCCATGGTCAGGATGATTCCCGCGATGCCGGGCAGCGTCAGCGTCGCCTGGAAGGCCCCGAGGACGGCCAGGAGGAAGAGGAGGTTCAGGATCAGGGCGAAATTGGCGATGAAGCCGGCCGTCCGGTAGTACACCGCCATGAAGATCATGACGGCGACGAGGCCCAGGATCGAGGCCCACTTGCCGGAGTTGATGGCGTCCTCGCCCAGGGACGGCCCCACGACGTACTTGCTGATGATCTCCATGGGAGCGGGCAGGGCGCCGGCCCGCAGGACGATGGCGAGGTCCCGGGCCTCCTCCAGGGAGTTGATGCCGGTGATCTCGCCCCTGCCGTTGGGTATGCGCCCCTGGATGACCGGAGCCGAGAACACCCGGCCGTCCAGCACGATCGCCAGACGGCGGCCGATGTTGTTCCCCGTCACGCGGGAGAAGGTCCTGGCGCCGTCGTCCGTGGTCGTGAAACCGACCGACGCCACCCCCATGCTACCGATATCGCTGCCTGACCCGGTCTGCGGAAAGGCGTCCGCCAGCACCGCTCCGGTCAGTTCAGGCTGCACGTTCATGTAGTAATAGGATCTGACGCGCTGCCCGCTGGCGGTCGTCCGCATCACCCCGGCCCGGATTTCAGCGCCGTCCGGGATGAAGCTCTGCACCTGGGGCTGGGCCAGGATCTCGTCCACCCGGGCGACGTTGCTCGCGGGTACGATGATTTCGTTGTCGGAAAGATCGATCAGGCTCAGGAAGGGGTTGCGTTCCGCCGAAACGGCCGCTTCGGGTATCAGGGCGTTCGTATCCGCCGGGACGCTTTCCGTATCCCGGGCCGCCAGCAGGGCGTCTATGCGTTCGACCGCAGACCGCAGTTCGCCGCCGTCGCGCAGCAGCCTGAACTCCAGCTGGGCGGTCTGGTTGATCAGCGTCATGGCCCGGTCGATATCCTTCAGTCCCGGCAGCTCGACGATGATGCGGTCTTCGCCTTCCTGCTGGATGATCGGTTCGGTGACGCCAAATTCGTTGACGCGGTTCGAGATGACCTGCATGGCCCGTTCCACCACGTCTATGGCTTCTTCCTCCGGCAGATTGGACTTGTCCACTTCAAGCTTGATGTGCACCCCGCCCTGGAGGTCCAGGCCCAGGCGGATGGACTGGTCCTGCAGCCGGTCGCGTTCGGCCTTGGTCAGATTAAGCTCTTTGAGCTGGGCCTTGTCTGCTCCGGTCAGCAGAGGATCCGAGTCGATCGCTTCGGCCTGTTCCGGTGAGAGGGTGTCCTGAACGGGGGCGTATTGCCAGTAGTCAGATGTTCTGAAGGAAGGATAGACGTACCAAAGCGCGGTGAAGATTACAACGAGAATTAGAACGATGCGTACCTGTTTCCACTGCATGCAACCCGGCTCCTAAGCAGACGAAGGCGGGTTGCTTGACTGCCCGCTACCCGCCTTCGTATCTGCGTTTCGTATAGGTAAATCAATGTTCGATGGGAATCTGGCCGTTAGTCTCTCAGAGCGAAAAGCACGTTCTGGCCGGCGAAGTTATCCGGCACGAGCAGTTCGATGGATACCCGGTCGCCCGAGGGATGGAATGCGACGACGTAATCCTGCCCGTCCCTGAAGGTACGCGGAAATACGTCCACCTTCTTTATACTGTCCAGCGACGGGAATGCCGACCGCTCGATCGTGAGGACCGTGCCTTCACGCAGGTCCTGGGACTGTGAAAAGTCCACGCCGGAGAGCGATTCCACGCGGGGGCCGCCGAAGAACGGGTCCTTGATGACCATCGCGTCCTTCCAATGATCCATGGTGTTTACCGCGAAGAAAATGGAGTTCAGCTTCATCTCGGCCGCAAGCTTGGCCTGCTCCTCCATGTCCCGCTGTGCCAGCGCCTCGTCGCGGGCGTCGCTCAGCATCGCGATCTGTCCATTGAGGCGCTCTTCTTCGCTACGCAGGAACACGATCCGCTCTTCGAGCATGTCCTTGACCTGCCCCAGCGAATCGGCGATGAAAGCCGCCCGTGCCTGGGCCGCGTCGCGCTCGTCGGTCAGCGTCGCGATGGTGCGGTTTATACGCGCCCTGGCGATGCGTTGCGCACGGCCCGGCGACATGTCCGCGGTTCCCTGCGTCACGTACGTGCCCAAGACGCCGTCCTTGTAAAGGAGCCAGATCTGATTGCCGACGTTCAGGTCCTCCACCAGCGCGGTCTGCTCGACCACGTCGCGGGCTTCGGCTGGCGTAAGGCCGTGATTCTCCATGAGGTACTGCAACGCGACCGGCAGGTGGGAATCGCCGCGCTGAACCGTATAAGGCGCCGGAAGATCGTCTCGAAGATCCTGCATCTGCTGCTGCAGTTCCGCGACCTCGCCCCGGGTATCGATGATCTCCTGCACGAGACCGCGGTACGAGACGTCCGCCTCGGTGGCCAGCATTTCGTTTAAAACGGCTTCGTGCTCGGGATTCAGCGCCATGTTGGTCAACGATTCCGCATCGACTTGCCTCTCGGGATTTGATTCGATGAATGTCGATATCGTCGTCTGGATCTCTTCCTGTTTGGCGCGGATTTCCTGCTCAGTGGCGTCCAACCGTTCCACGAGTTCCTCAAAGTTCGCGGGTTCGGTTGCGCATCCCATGACCAGCGCCATGGTCAGCAGTACGAATATACTTCGCATTGGATTCCTCCGTTAAGAGTGGATTACCGACTTTCTATTCGATTCACGGTAGATATAGATTTCAGAGCAATACACAATTATATAGTGAATGTCGAGTTTTGTCAAGAATACTTGGCTTATCGCACAAACATAATCGGGCTTATTCCCCTTTACATGTTTACCGGCGATTCGCGACAATTCGCGTTTCGAAACTCAGCCCGGATACCTTCGTCTCATCTCCTTTACGGACTCGCTTACGAGCGCCTCCAGCACGTCCATGTCCACGTCGGCCAGCTTGTTGACGTACAGGCAGGACTTGCCGGTCTTGTGCTTGCCCAGGCGGGAAAGCAGTGCTTCTTTTGCCTCGAAACCGGGCATGATGTAAATCGACAGATTCTGTTTGCGCGGAGAAAACCCCGCGATGGGCCAGTCGGCTTCCTGCCCGCTCGCGTACCGGTAGTGGTAGCTACCGAACCCCACGATGGACGGTCCCCACATCACGGGTTCTTCTCCGGTCACCCGCCGCATGAGATCCAGCAGGACACGCGCGTCTTCCCGCCTGCGAGGATGGTCCACTGCGTCGATGAAGGCTTCCACGCTGGCGTCGTTAGGGCGGGTCTTGAGGTCGGACATGGTTTGGCCTGCGTTTTAATGGATGTTTATCTTTTAGAATCTTCATCGGGCGGCCGTGCGGCGTATGCGGCGAATCCGCGGACGCCCAGATAGTAGTACCACCGCCTTATGATGAACATTCCCTCCTGTTTCAGAAACCTCCGGAACTCCTTGTCCGCCCATTTCCTGACCTTTTTATGGCTCCGCGTTCCGAGAGGGTGGGGCAACACGCGTTCCCGGAGGCACTGGTAGGCGACATCATGGAGCAAGGCTGCTTCCATCGTGTTGTCGGTGTCTATTGTGGGGCCGGAAGCGCCGTCCCATTCGTAACCGGGGTGAACGTACATGGCGACATTGTCAATATCGACCAACGGTTTCCCGTCCTCATCATACAAATGAACGGTCACGTCATCCGGTACAGGGCTGTGTCGGAGCTGGAAGCAGTAGGTATCTGTGACCAGGTACTTGGGACTGCGCTTGATTTCTTCATAGTTTCCCATTACGAACCCCTTTTAAAAGTCGCCGTTTAATATCCCTGACGGACGCAAGGGCCGAATTGAGCTGAGCATGCCCCAATCTCCATCGCTTCGTTGCGCGAAGTGCATTGCCAACAGCAAAGCAACGACTGACGCTGACAAACTAGTCGCGATACGCTGCTACGAGAGGACGTTCATGTCAGGAAGGACCAACTCATCGCCCTAATCCATGAGATCGAGCAGGGAAGCCGAGTCGTTCAGATCCACCCCGGCATGACTCCGGTCCCATTAAAAACCGGCAGATTGAC
>JAJECR010000315.1 GCA_022821935.1 Candidatus Latescibacterota bacterium | reverse complement strand
GGAACCTTTGTTGTTAAATGGCTGTTCAAGCACCTGATGACCCGCGCCGCCAAACGGCTGGCCCGCGTTACCACGACCCACCTGGACGACATGCTGATCATGGCGGTCGAGAAACCCCTGGAGTGGGTGATCGTCGTGCTGGGTCTTTATCTTGCCATATATACGCTGCGGCCTCCCGAATTGGTCATGGGTGTGTTGAGGGCCGGGTTCTGGGTGCCTTTTTCTCTTTTGACGGCCTGGATGATTTTTCGATGTGTAAACGTCTTCACGTCGATGCTCAAGGAGTGGGCGCTCAAAACGGATACGGAGCTGGACGATCACCTCGTTCCGCTGGTCGAACGGGCGCTGCAGATCATGGTATGGATCCTCGCGGCCCTGATGATCCTGCAGAACCTGGGCTATTCGGTGTCCGGCCTGCTGGCCGGCCTGGGGATCGGCGGCCTGGCCGTGGCGCTCGCGGCCCAGAAGACCCTGGCCGATGTCTTCGGATCCATCATGCTGCTGGTCGACCGGCCCTTTGTCGCGGGAGACTGGATCGTGTCGCCCGACCGGGAGATCGAAGGCGTGGTCGAGAGCATCGGTTTTCGCAGTACGCGGATCCGGACATTCGAACAGACCCTCATCGCCATCCCCAACAACCGCCTGGCGGAATTCGTGATAGACAATATCTCCTCGCGCCCCTACCGCCGCGTGTGGATCGCGGTGGGGCTCACCTACGATACGCCTTCGGAGTCGATGAGGGAGGCCGTCTCCAGAATAGAACACCTGCTTCGCACCCATCCCGAAGTAAGCCAGGAGTCGACCATCCTGGTCCGGTTCAACGAGATTTCAGAAAACTCGCTGGACATTATGGTCTATTACTTTACCGCGACCACGGTGTGGGAGGATTATCTTCGGATCCGGGAGGATGTCAACCTGAAGATCATGGAGATCGTCGAATCACTCGGGCTTCGGCTGGCCTTTCCCACCCGGATGATTCACCTCTCGCCTGAGCCTGGTGAGCAGGAGTCGGACCAGCGTGCGGAATGAGCGCGGGAAGGACGAGCGTATAGCGTGAGCGCGGGAAGGACGAGCGCTCAGACGGTCACGCGTTCCAGCCAGGTCCGGTCCGCTTCAATCCCGAACCCCGGCGCGTCGCCGGGCGTCAGATAGCCGTCCTCGATTACAGCCGTCCCCGGCAGTTCGACCATATCCGACAGGGGCACGCCGGGGGGAGACACTCCGCTGGAGCGCTCACCCCAACGGGCCGCGGGCATGGAGAAGACCAGGTGCTGCCCGTAAGGATCGTTCATGGCGCCGTGGGGCGCAACGGTCAGGCCTGCGGCCTCGGCGATGTGGCAGATTCGGACCGCGGCGGACAGGCCGCCGCACCACTTTACATCCGGCTGGAAGATATCCACCAGCCGATGCTCCGCGGCATACAGAAACGGCTCAGCCAGATACCAGTGTTCTCCGGTGGCGAGACCCTGTCCAGGCAAGCGTTGTCGAACGGCGGCGAAACCGCTCATGTCGTTGGGCATCAGGTAGTCTTCCAGCCACTTCAACCGGTAGGGCCTCAGCGATTCACCAAGCCTCACGGCGTATTCCACGTCCAGCGCCATCCAGCAGTCGAGCATCAGCTCGATATCGTCGCCGATCTTCGATCGCGTCTCCGCCACCATCTCCTCGGCCCGGTTAAGTCCATCGATCCCATCGTCGGGTCCGTAAGGCATGGGCAGTTTCACCGCCCGGAATCCCAGCTCGAGGTACCATTCGACGTCGAATCCCGTGGCGTAGCAGATGATGTGTTCCTCCTGCGGGCCGCCCAGCAGTTCATACACCGGCCTTCCGAGCAGTTTTCCCTTCAGATCCCAGAGGGCAAGGTCCACGGCGCTGATGGCGAAACCGGCCGCACCCTGGCTGCCGTAGGAGGCGCTTGCGCGGACCATGAGATCGTAGCACTTTTCCGTCGCCATGACGGACTGCCCCGTCAGCAGCTGGCGGAAATGACCGTTGATGATGGGCAGAACCGGGCCGCTCTGCTGGGTCAGGCCCAGTCCGAAAGTGCCGTCGTCCGCCTCAACAATACACGCCGCGGATTTCCACTCCGGCCCCGCGGCGGAACGCCTGCCCCTGTACTCCGGGTACCGGTCCATGGGGCCTGACGGCTGGCGCCCATCCCTTTGCAGCGATGATTTTACTGCTTTCCTGGTCCGGGACGGGTCCACGGTGAAGGCCTGTATGTTCCGGATATTCATGTAACTGCTCCTTCCTTGCTGTCATTCTGGTCGTCCCGGTCGTCCTTTACGATGCTAGTCGTCCTTCACGATGTCCTTGACGTGGTTGTAATGGGCGGTCTCGGTCAGTTCCAGCGTTTCCGGGTCCAGCACGGCCTTGATTTCGTCCGGAAACGGCATGGCCAGTCCCGCGTGCTGAGGCTTGTACCGAAGCACCAGGATGCGCCGGATCCGGTCGCCGGGCCGCCATTCGAGGATGCCGTGGGTCATGAGCTCTGAAGTCACGATGATGTCGCCTGCCCGGGGCGTGATGTTGACCACGCCCGGTGCGAGGTCCTCCACGCCGTGCATTAGTCCGTTGTTGAACAGGCTGTCCGGCCGGGGAAAATTCGCCTTGTGGGATCCGGGCAGCACGATGAGGCCGCCGTCGCCGGGAAAAACGTCGTCCAGGTAGGGAAACACGATAATGTCGTCGCAATAGACCCTTCCATGATGGGTCTCGTAGCGGGTGCTCTCCCAACCGAAACCCTCCCGGGCGCAGTGCAGTCCGCCCACGGCCGATTCCCCCGGACGGTCCACCTGGAGGGTGCCGCTGATCAGCCGGGGCCTGTCATTGGTGAGTTCCCGGACAATGGGCCAGATAGACGGATGCCGGGTCAACGCTTCGAGCGACTTGTCGAAGGCGAACCCGTGGAGGTGCCGCT
>JAJECR010000019.1 GCA_022821935.1 Candidatus Latescibacterota bacterium | reverse complement strand
GGTAGAGCAGTGGACTGAAAATCCATGTGTCGACAGTTCGACTCTGTCCCTCGGCATTTCCAATCGTACAACCCGGCATTTCCCCAACCCAACCGGTCCACCGGCCACCGGCACGCAGCCGTAGGGACAGCGGCTTGCCTCGTCTTCCCCTATGCCGAATCGGTCCGGCTTCTGCAAAAGACATGGACAACAGACGGCTTCCGTAACTAGCACGGACAACGGACGCCTCCCGTAACCGGCACGGTCAACGGACGGTCCCCCGCCCGCCACAGGGCCCGCAACTTCCTTCCACTGCAACCTTTCCCGTTCAGTTCGAGTCAAAACTATCGACAACGGCCTTGATGTCCGGCCGAACGGCCGCATCGCAAGCATACCTGCTCATTCACAGACGGGCCAGTTAATCCATTCCCTCCGCCGGGGTACCACGCAATCATGTTCCGAAGCTACCTTACGATAATCTATCGAAACGCCTTGCGCCACAAGGGATACGCCGTGATCAACGTCCTGGGTCTCGCGGTGGGGATGACGTGCTGCATACTGATCCTGCTGTACGTTCAGGACGAACTCGGTTACGACCGGTACGCGTCGCGTCACGACCGGATCCACCGGCTCGCCATGTCGATCAAGACAGTGGACCGGGCGGAAACCCAAACCGCGCGGAGTCCGACGGCCTGGGGGTGGATGCTGGCCGACGCATTTCCGGAGGTCGAAGGGTTCGCCCGCATAAAAGCGCCGCTGGTTTCCTGGCAGGTCACCTACGTGGAAGGCAACAGGCGATTCAACGAACCGGGTTTCTATTTCGCGGACCCCGGCATACTGGACCTGTTCGATTTCAAGCTGATACGCGGCGACGCGAACACGGCCCTGGACGCTCCCAATTCGGTGGTTATGACCGAAACAACAGCGGCCAGGTACTTCGGAAGCGAAGATGCGCTCGGTAAAGTAATCCGGATCGATAACACATACGACATGACCGTTACCGGCGTTATGGAAGACGTGCCTCGGAATTCCCATATGACGTTCGGCTTCCTGGGGTCCTTCGAAACGCTCAACGTCAACCCGATTTACGGGGGACTGGACTACGGCAGGAATACGCAGAACTTCGTACCGGACCTCTATACCTATCTGCTCCTTGCCGACGGCTATCCGCCGGAGTCCCTCGAGCCGAAAATAGCGGAGTTCATCGAGGCGCGCTACGGACCGGTCCTAGGCCAACTCAACGCCCAGATCGAAGCGATTCTCCAGCCGTTGACGAGTATTTACCTGCATTCGAACCTCGACGGGGAACTGGGCGCGAACAGCGATATCGCTTACGTCTACATCTTTTCGGCCGTTGCGTTCTTTCTCCTGTTGATCGCCTGCATCAACTTCATGAACCTGGCGACGGCCCGCTCCGCCGGCCGGGCCCGGGAAGTGGGCATTCGCAAGGTGGTGGGCGCGTTCCGCGTTCAACTGATCTATCAGTTCATGGGCGAATCCACGATTATGGCGGCGCTTTCGCTGGTCGTGGCCACGGGGCTGGTCTACGCGTTTCTCCCCGCCTTCAACACGTTGGCCGGCAAGGAACTGATCTTCGCGTTCGACGATGTGAGCGTGGTCTTCAGTCTGATCGGTATCGTGGCGCTGGCCGGCGTGCTGGCCGGCAGCTATCCGGCCCTGTTCCTGTCCTCCTTCCAACCCGTCTCCGTACTGAAGGGCTCATCCAGGGCGGGCGCGGTGAATACGAACCTGCGGAAGGTACTGGTTGTGCTGCAATTCGTCATCTCGGTGGTGTTCATCATCGGTACGGGCGTGGTGTCGGATCAGATGCGGTTCGTGCAGGACAAGCACCTGGGATTCGACAAAGAACAGCTTGTGGTCATGCCGCTCGGTGATCCCAGGCAGCGTTTGATCTACAATACCTACAAGGACAGGATCGCCGGCTCTCCCAACGTATTGGGCGTAACGGTGGCGAACGAAATGCCGGGCGGCCTGGTGAACGACATCCTCTTCACTCCAGACGGCGCTCCGGAAGAGGAGCTGGTCCGCATCAACAACATGTGGATCGATCACGATTTCATCCGCACGATGGGCATTGAACTCACGTCGGGACGCGATTTCTCCAGGGCTTTCCCCACGGATACGCTGCAGGCGTTCGTGATCAACGAGGCCGCCGTAAAATGGCTGGGCTGGGAAGGCGCTCCGCTCGATAAGAAAATTCGCCTGGGAAACTTCAAAGACGGCCGGGTCATCGGTGTCGTGCGAGACTTCCACGTGCGGTCGTTGCACAGCGGCATCGAACCGATGATGCTGCAATTGGCGCCGGGTCCGGACCCGCTCCACTATCTCGCCATCCGGATTGCCTCGGATGACCTGGCCGGAACGATGGGATTCCTGGAAAGCAACTGGCACGAGGTCTACCCGGACGATTCGTTTACCTATTCCTTTCTGGACGAGGACTTCAACCGCCTGTACCAGCATGAAGCGCGGCAGGGGCGCATCTTCCGGAGTTTCTCCATCCTGGCCGTTTTCATCGCGTGCCTGGGTTTGCTGGGGCTCGCTTCCTTCACGGCGGAACAGCGCACCCGGGAAATCGGCGTGCGGAAAGTGCTGGGCGCGTCCGTTTCCGGCATCGTCGCGCTGCTCTCGAAAGAATACGTCAAGCTGGTTGCGTACGCCAATCTCATCGCCTGGCCCATCGCCTATTTCGTGATGGACGACTGGCTCGATGGTTTCGCCTACAGTGCGGAGCTTTCACCCTGGATTTTCATACTGGCCGCGGCACTGGCTATAGCCATCACGATGCTTACGGTGAGCTACAGAGCCGTCCGCGCCGCCCACACCGATCCCGTGGACGCGTTGCAACAGGAGTGAGCCGCCCCGCATCACAATGCCACTTCCCGCGTCATTTTCAGGATTGACGACCGAACCGTTCAATAGTAGATTTCCTCAGCTCTAAGGAACGCCTCGGGCGAATACGCCGGGCGCGTTCCGCGGGCAAGTACGCCAGCGCGCGTTCCGCCGGTAGTATCATCGCAATTTCATTTCACCATCATGCCGCGCATCGCGGCGCATCGCGCGAACATTAGAAATCCGCACGGGAAAGACAGCGCTGATCGTGGCTACGAAAACCTATCCTTCGCTGCCTTACACCGAACCGGACAACCTCGTCCGGGATTTCGCCAGCCGCGGCATCGTCGCCCTATCGCCAGAGCATCTCGGCATCCCCGAAGAGATTCATCATCGCATATACACCCGGGAAAAGCAGGCCTACCTGGCAAGAGAACCGGTGACGCCCGGCGGCATTCCGGACATCCTGCAGGTCATCAACGCACCGGGCGTGGTCGAAGCCTGCGACCGGATCGTGGGAAGGAACTGGGCCATTGTTCCCTTTACCCACAACGCCTCCTTCGCGAGCGGCGCCAGGGACCAGCACTGGCACAAGGACGACAACG
>JAJECR010000201.1 GCA_022821935.1 Candidatus Latescibacterota bacterium | reverse complement strand
GTCCCCCGAGTCGGTAAAGTGGCCGCCTTCCACGTAGGTGCCGCCCCGACGCAGCATTTCCACGCCCTCCGGGATAGCCGGCGGCACGCCCGCGCATTCGAAGACCACGTCGGCGCCGTATCCGCCCGGCGTTTCCGCCTTGACCAGCTCGATGCGCTCCTGCGCGTCCGGCACTTCCTCGATGTTGACGGTCACGTCGGCGCCGAAGGCCTTCGCCAGTTCCAGGCGCGACGCGGGCGCGCCTACCACGATGGTGCGGTGCGCGCCGGCCTCGATGGCCGCGGCCAGGCTGAACAGGCCGATGGCGCCGGCACCCTGGATCACCGCCGTGGACCCGAGCTTCATCCGGGCCTTCTCGGCGAAGTGCAGGCCGACGGTGAAGGGTTCGAGCAACACCGCGATTTCGGGCGGACTCTGGACTTTGAGGAACTTGGACCGGGGTATGTTCAGCAGGACGTATTCCGCGTACCCGCCCTGGAAGTGGGGCACGATTTCGGCGTAGGGCCGGAACCCGTAGGCCAGCACATTGGGACAGAGCCCGGGCTCCCGCACCACCGCGCAGAAGTAGCAGGTTCCGCACTGTTGACCCGGGATGATGGCGATGAGATCGCCTTCCTTCACCGGCTTGTCCATGGCGTCCGAGTCGACGCCGGACCCCAGTTTCTCGATCACCCCGACGATTTCGTGGCCCAGGACCAGCGGGAAGGCCTTGCGCCGCATGTGGCCGTTATAGACGTGCACGTCCGTGCCGCACACGCCGCACAAGGTCTGCCGGACGAGGACCTCGCCCGGACCCGGGTCAGGGACCGCCGTTTCGCCGACGGTAAAGGTCCCTTTCTCCCGGTCCAGGATCGCCGCTCTTCCCGTTCGCGCCATCATGCCTCCAGGATCAGGCCGGCCGCGCCGGCTGAACGGCCGCTACTGGCCGAACGGCCGTTCGGCCGCGATCAGCCGTTGAAGCGGTTTTCCGCCTCCGCCCAGTCCACGACGTTCCACCACGCTTCAATGTAAGCGGGGCGCAGGTTCTGGTAATTCAGATAGTAGGCGTGCTCCCAGACGTCCAGTCCCAGGATGGCCGTCTTGCCTTCCATGATCGGGCTGTCCTGGTTGGCCGTGGAGTAGACTTCGAGATTGCCCGCTCCGTCTTTGGCGAGCCAGGCCCAGCCGGAACCGAAGCGCGTGGCGCCCGCGGCCGCGAACTGCTCTTTCATGGCGTCGAGACTGCCGAAGGTGCCGTCGATCGCCGCGGCCAGGTTGCCCGAGGGATTTCCGCCGCCGCTGCCGCTCATGATGGTCCAGAACTGCGTGTGGTTCGCATGGCCGCCGCCGTTGTTGCGCACGGCCGTCTTGATGGCGTCCGGCACGATGGCGCAGTTGTCCGCCAGCAGCTCGTCCAGGCTCTTGCCGGCCAGGTCGCCGTGATCCGCGAGGGCGTTGTTCAGATTGGTGATGTACGTATTGTGGTGCTTGCCGTGATGGATCTCCATCGTACGCGCATCAATGTGGGGCTCGAGCGCGTCATGGGCATAGGGCAGGTCGGGCAGCGTGAATGACATGGTACTCTCCTTTGGGGATGGATCCGCACAACTGTTGAGAATCGCGGTGCCGGCAAGTCCGGCCAGGGCACCGCCTGCTAATCGACCGATGAAACTGCGGCGGGACAGGCCGGAACCGGTCCTTTCTTCGTCCAGACTCGAATCCGCCTCTCGGACGGGATACCCGTCGGATTCTGTCGGTTTCATGTTATTCCTCTCCCTTGTTTTCATCTGCGGCCATTGGGCTTCGCCCCCCATAACTGAGCCACGCTACGCCGACTTCACGACGTCTCCAAAGAGGGTAAAGGGCGTGGAACCGTTCACCCGCACGGGCACGATCGCGTTGGAAACGACTCCTTCCAGCATGGGGAACACGACGGTCTTGAAGGTGTCCGTTTTGCCGAAGAGCCTGTCGGCGTCGCGCCTTGACCGGCCCTCGACGAGTACATGCACGACCTGTCCCCTGTACGCCCGGTTTCGGGTATCGGAAATCGACTTCTGCATTTCGATGACAGCCGTCAATCGCCTGGCCTTCACCTCTTCCGGAACGTCGTCGGACAGCCGTTTGTGGGACGCGGTCCCGGGCCTCGGGGAATACTTGAACATGAAGGCGCTGTCGAACTGCACGGTACGCATCATTTCGCGGGTCGCCTCGAATTCTTCTTCCGTCTCGCCGCAGAACCCCACGATGACGTCCGTCGTCAATGTGATCCGGGGTATGCGCTCCCGGAGTCTGTGGACCACGTCCAGGAACGTCTCCGGGGTATAGTCCCGCCGCATGCGGGACAGGGTCGTCGACGCGCCGGACTGCAGCGGCAGGTGCGTATGGGGACATATTTTGGGTGATGCCGCCATGACCTCGATCAGTCGGTCGGGGAAATGCGCCGGGTGGGGCGAAGTGAACCGGATGCGTTCGATGCCGTCGATCTCCGCCGCCCGTGAAAGCAGGTCCGCGAATTCGACGTCGCCGTCCCGGTACTTGTTCACCGTCTGGCCGAGCAGGGTTACTTCCCGGTATCCCTCCGCCGCGAGGCGCTCGATCTGGCGGATCACCTCGCCGTGGGGCGTGCTGCGCTCGCGGCCGCGTACGAACGGCACGATGCAGAAGGTGCACATCTTGTCGCAGCCCCGCATGATCGTGACCCAGCCGTTCACGCCCGCTTCCCGGACGGGATCGATGTCGAGATAGTGTTCCGCCCGGTCCCAGGCCAGGTTCAGCGCCGGTTCGTCTTCCGTGTCCAGGGCGCGGAGCATGGCGGGCAGGCGCCGGTAGCTGTCGGGACCCGCCACCAGGTCGATGTAAGGCGCCTTCTCGATGATCCGGTCGCCGAGGTGTTGGGACATGCACCCGCAGAGCCCCAGGATCAACCCCGGATTGGCCGTCTTGAACCGGTTCAGCTCGGACATGCGCCCGAGCACCCGCTGCTCCGCGTTTTCCCGGATGGCGCAGGTATTCACCAGGATCACGTCGGCCCGGTCGACGCGGTCGGTGACCCGGTATCCCTCCCGGGCGAGCAGACCGGTAATCAGCTCGGAATCCGCCTTGTTCATCTGGCAGCCGTAGGTCTCCACGTACAGCGCGCGGTCCCGTGCTGCCGGAGCCTCCGCCGGCTGTTCGAGCATCGTCTTTTCAGTAACCATCATGTCCTGTCTTTCAAGTGTAATCAAGTCCCGTAAATCTAAAAGCCGATGCTGTGACCGTCAATCAAAAACATACCCGTACCGGCGTATCCGATCCCTCAGTTGCTCCTGTCCTTCCCGGACCTCATCGCGGGGCAGTCCGCCCTTTTCCAGCCGGTCGTCCGCCATGGATTCCAGCCGCTCGTAGAATCCCAGGCCGAGTTCGGCGATTTCGGGCTCGGCCGGGTTGTCGTCCATGACGTGAAACAGCGTGTCTTCCGCCTTGCCGTACTGGCCATACCGTTCGTAGTAGCTGAACAGCAGCAGCGTGGTGGGCATCGGAAGCGCCGTGCCGGCCGTTAGTCTGAGCAGTTCTTCGATCGCTTCGCGGGGATCCGTCACGAGACCGGACTGGTCGATCTCTTCGCTGATCCAGCGGAAGTCATCCACGCCGACAGACGGCTCCACGGCGATTTCAAGGTAACAGTTAAGCGCCTTCAGGTACAGGCCGCGGCCCTCATCCTCCTGTCCGTCCGCCATGGCCAGGGCGCCGTCTTCTTTAAACAGTCGCGCGGCCATGAGGGCCGTGTCGACGACCCCTCCGCTTCGTTTCAGCAACATGGACAGCAGCGTACGTTCCGACAGCGCCATGACGGATGCCGTCGAAAGGCCGAAGATGTCTTCCCAGGTCTGGGCGATGATCGAGCGGGCGCGGTGGTAGTCCTGGTCGCGGCGCGACCGGATCAGCAGGATCAGCGCATCGATGAAAACGCGAATGGTTCTCATGATGTAGTCCTGGCGGAACATCGAACGGACCTCCACCCTTTGCACGCGGATCGCGGATGCCGCGGCGCGGATCACGATGCCGTCTTGTGGATCACGATACTGCGGCGCGGACCAGCATGCTGCGTTTGCCGATCGGGATGCCGAAGCGCGGAAACACCCGGTCCGTCTTTGAAATACCCGGCCGCCGGCCACGGCGATACGGGACCCGCAAGGTAAGTCTGGGTTCTCTGGCGGTAAAGGAATACACCCGGAAGACGCCGCGGTGCGGCGGTGCGGCACAAATAAGAAAAGGCAGGGAACCAGCGGCGCCCCTGCCTCAAATCACTCTTCACGGTCGGTACGGATCAGCAGTCGTTTTCGGACTGGATGTACTTCATGGGATTTACCCATCTCCCGTCCTTATGAACCTCGTAATGCAGGTGGTGTCCGGTGGCCCTTCCCGTCTCGCCCACCTTGCCGATGACATCGCTGCGATCCAGTACCATGCCCTTCTTCACCAGGATGACGGAAAGATGACCGAAGCGGGTCTTGAATCCGTTCTGGTGGTCCACATCGATGTACAGGCCGTACCGGGCGTCCACACCGGTCCTGCTCACGACGCCTCTGGCGGGCGACCTGACCGGCGTGCCGAGGGCCGCTGCGATATCGATGCCGTAGTGCATGGCGTAGAGACCGGTGAACGGATCGTTCCGCGGTCCGTACCGGCTGGTTACCACGCCGGTCACCGGCGTGATCGAAGGTACGTATTGCCAGCGGTCGTCGACCTCCCGGATCTGGCGCTCGATATCCTCCATGCTTTTGAGCGAAAGGCTCGACTTGCGCTTGGAGGTTTCCATCTCGGAGTGCAGTCTGGAAGCCCGGTAAAAGGGCGAATCGGGACTGAAACCCGGATCCGGCAGGACGGCGCGTCCACCCACACCCACCTGGCGGACATCCGGATGAATACTTGGCAGCCCGGAAATGAGGCGCGCGGAGGCTTCCGACGCGATGAGGGATTCCAGCCTGGCCCTGTTCGCCTGGCTGGACTGTTCCAGGCTCCTGATTTCTTCGTGGATACTGCTGTGCCTGAACTCCGCCAGCCATGTCCTCGTGCCGGCGTACATCACGCCGGTCACCATGACCAGCACGCCTAGCATGACAGTAATCAGCAGACCGGGTATTCGAACCGTTCTACCCCCGACATGCAGGACCATGAGCCTGGTCGGCATCCGGTATTTTATCAAAACCACACTTCCTGATACAAATTGCCCGACGATTCTTAGTCTTTGCGATTAAACCAGTTATCGCGACAAAAATATGACACATAAAATGAATGGAATGGGGGCGCTTGTCAACTTTTTTTGCATTTTTGCTGTCGACCGGCCGGCGGTTTACAGGCCCCGGTCCGGGAAAACCCACGTCGACGGATCGAGTATGCGGCCTTCGTAGTGGATCTCGTAGTGTATATGGTATCCGCTGGTCTTGCCGGTCATTCCGACCAGTCCGATGATCTCCCCGCGTTTCACCCGTTTCCTTCTTTCGACCAGCACTTCAGAGAGGTGACCGTATCGCGTGACATAACCGTTCTGATGGGTGATGTCCACGTAGCGGCCGAGGCTCGCGTCCACTCCGGTTCTCGAAACCACCCCGAAGGCGGTCGCCCGCACCGGGTCGTTTCTGTTCGCCGCGATGTCCAGGCCGCCGTGCACGCGATGATCGTCGCTCAGCAGGTTGCGCGAGGAGCCGAAGGACCTCGAAACGGGGCCCTGTACCGGCGACACGATGGGGATGCCGCGCCAGAATGTCTCGTCATCCCTGGACTTGGCTTCGATGGACCGCAGGCTGGCCAGTTCCGCGCGCGCTTCATCCAGCAACCGGTCGATCCGTCCATCGATCCGCTGTGCGGCCACGTCGCGCGATTCGGACAACTCGACGGACACCGGGGAGGAAGCTGAATCAACGGCGCCGGCGACCGGACCGGCCGCGTCGGTTCCGTGAACGATCTTGCTTATGTCCGCCGCCCGTTCCGACAGGGTCGAGATCTGCGATTCAAGTGTGCCGTCCAGTTCATGCAGCGCCCGCATCTGGTCCCGAAGCCGGTTGTTTTCCCTCTCCTTTTCCACCAGGACGCCGTCGTCCAGCAGGGTGATCACGTACGGCGCGCCGATATGCCATCCCGCCAGCATCAGGAGTACCAGGGCGATGAGGCCGGCCAGGAGCGACCAGATGCCGTATTCCCTCGGATCGTCCTGGGCGTTGGCCGGCATATGTATGAATGAAATCAACCTGCGTCGCGTCATATCCGACTCCGCGCCCCGGCGGCCGGGGCGACTTTAATGGAGGCAGATGAACGGCGGGATGCCGGGCGTGGATCCCGCCGCGTCACGGATGGGGATCGATCAGTTCAGATAGGCCCGGAGCTTCTGGCTCCTGGAGACGTGGCGAAGCCTGCGCAGCGCCTTTTCCTTGATCTGGCGCACGCGTTCTCTCGTGAGATTGAACCGGGACCCGATCTCCTCCAGGGTATGGGATCTTTCCATGTTGATGCCGTAGTACAGCGCGATCACGGCCGCTTCCCGTTTGGTCAGGGAACCGAGCGCCCTGAAGATCTCCTCTTTCAGCGAATCGACCATGAGGGCTTCGTCAGGCGCATCCTGGTCATCATCCTCGATGAGATCCAGCAACCGGTTGTCTTCTCCCGCCTTGAGCGGGGCATCCAGCGATACGTGGCGGCTTGCGATGCGCATCGTGTCTTTCACGTCGCCGGGATTCATGTCCAGCTCCTGCGCGATTTCCTCTGTGCTGGGCTCCCGTCCGTTCACCTGTTCGAATTCACTGGACAGCCTGCCGATCTTGTGGAGCGTACCGACCCGGCTCAAGGGCAGGCGGACGATGCGGGACTGCTCGGCGAGCGCCTGGAGAATGGACTGCCTTATCCACCAGACCGCGTACGAGATGAATTTGAAGCCCTTGGTCTCGTCGAACCGCTTGGCCGCCTTGATCAATCCGATATTCCCTTCGTTGATCAGGTCGGACAGGGAGAGGCCCTGGTTCTGGTACTGCTTGGCCACGCTGACTACGAAACGGAGGTTGGACGCCGTAAGCTTCTCCAGCGCCTTCTGGTCGCCGGCCCGGACCGATCGGGCCAGTTCGGTTTCTTCTTCGGCCATTAACAGCGGTACGTTGCCGATCTCCTGAAGGTAGAGGTCGAGCGAACGGTCTTCCGACACCGCCGATGGGGTTTTCGTTAAGGTACTCACGTGCTGTGACGACTCCTGTTGAACAGTTTGACCTCGGGGCCTTTTTCGCCCCACTTGCCCGGAAACTCCCGCCCTTCAAGGCGTTCCGGCTTACGTTGTCGAAAACCGACAAGTCTACTAATATACGCAACCTGGGGATTTTGTCAACAAAAATCGGACGGAACGCTGTGCGGCGGGTCAGGCCGGAAGGGCGGTACGACAGGTCAGGCCGGAAGGGCGGCCAGGGTACCGTCGCCGTCGAATTCGAGCGGGGCGCGGCGGCCCGTGTCTTCGATGTCTTCCCGGTCGGCCAGCTCGTCCATCAGCGCTTCCGATACCGCGACTCGTCCGAGGGACAGCGTGTTCCTTATGCGGACGGCGCGACCGTCACCGGGCGGTTTCATACCGATGGTGGAAAAGGCGGCTTCGATGACTTCGCGGTCCGTGTCGAGAAACACGGGTATGCGGGATTTCTGCGGACTCATGCCCGTGATGGAGTTTACGTAGGTGTACCGGTGATTGATCTTGTCCACCAGGCGGCGGGTGGTGAAATCCGCCAGCCCGATGCCCACGGCGTTGCCCTCGCTCTCCGGAGTCAGGTCTCGAACGATGATGCGCAGGATCCTCGGAATCGCGGGCTCGGTCTCGAAATTCTGCATGCGCCGGCCGATGATGTTCGTATCCATTCCCGTCCCGCTGATATTCTTGCCCATCTCGTCAACGATCAGGATGTCGATATCGTCGGACGGAAGGCGGGGCATGAGGCGCTGCGCCTCCTGGAAGAGCCGGCGTTCTTCCTGCTGCAGGACGTTCGCCGGGACGCCGACGATGTGGGCGGTCTGATCGTAGGCGTTCTCGATGATGGCCAGTCCGAAGGCCACCGGCGCGTGCTCGAGCACATGTTGCGACACGGTCGTGATCATGTGTTCGAATCCGTACTCGAAAACCGCGCCGTGGTAGTAGCTGGCGCC
Organism: Candidatus Latescibacterota bacterium; assembly: GCA_022821935.1. Classification (GTDB taxonomy): domain Bacteria; phylum JAAXHH01; class JAAXHH01; order JAAXHH01; family JAAXHH01; genus JAAXHH01. The sequence continues at coordinate 16,521 of JAJECR010000201.1, read as the reverse complement.
CTTCTGTTTGCCCAGTCCGATGGCCAGCATCTTCATCAGGCCGCTTCCCACCGACCCCTTGAAGTCCGTATGGGGTTTGACGCGGTTGACCACCACGATATGGTCGGCGTCAAGGGCGTTCCGGTCCAGGTAGACGGGCAGCCCGTCCGCGGTCTCGCCGAGACTCGCCGGCTCGATGTCGGAACGAATGGGACACCCGGTCGTCGCTTCGCTGATGCCGTAGTTTTCCAGTACGCGCCGCTGGCCTTCGGAAGTCGCCCCGCCGTGGCTGCCCATGGCCGGGACGACAAAGGGCTTCAGGCCGGCCTTGCCGAGCGCGGAAACGACACTTCCGACGATTACCGCGATGTTGCCGATCCCCCGACTGCCGGTTGCCACGGCCACCGTGGATCCGGAGCGCAGGCCCGTCTCCTCGATCATGCGGGAAACTTCCGCCCCGGTCGTTGTGGCCAGGTCCTCGACGACGGGCGCGTCGAACCGCTGACGTATCTCCCTGAACTCAGGCAGTTTCATGTGGGTTCCCCCGTTCTATCAGCAGATATGTGTCGTATACCGCCGCGCGCCGCGCAATGTCAGACCCTTTCTGATGCCAGCCATGTATCCTATCCCGGCGCGGCGCAAAGCCGGGTCCCTTCAGATCCCGTCGACGAACCGTCCGGGATTCAACGTGCCTTTCGGATCGAAACGGTATTTCAGCATCTCCATGAGGTGCTGGTTTCCGCGGGACGACCCCCACGGGCCGACCCGCTCCTTCAGGGCGGCCGAGGCGTGTTCCACGACAAAGGCGCCCTGTTGCTCCGCAGCGGTCCGCAGTGCTTTGATCAGGTCCGCAAGCCCGTCGTAATCCGCGTCCCGGAAGGGCCGTTCCCCGTAGAAGACGAAGGCGACGTGGCCGCTGGCGAAATGGGAGAGCATGCCGCAGCCGAAGGGAAGGCGCCCGCAGCGTTCTTCCGCCAGCCGGTACAGCGCTTCCACTTCGTCCGGTGTAACGCTGGCCCGGCAGGTTATGCCGGACTGCATGCCCTGGGGCAGAAGCCGGCCTCCCGGAAACGACTGCATCGACTCGAGCGCCTGCCGGTACGCGTCCCCGTCCAGTCTGGTGACGCCGGCCGCTCCCGCCTCGCGCAAAATCCTTTCACATTCCCCGATCTGCCAGTCAACCGTCTCTTCCGGACCGAACATGCCCGCAATGAGCGGAAAGCCCCGGTCTACGCCGTCCCCGCGGACCAGCAGGGAAAGCGTTTCCGGATCGACCAGTTCCAGGAAGGACGGCATGATTTCCGAGTCCATGACCCGGAAGGCGCATTCGGCCGCCGCCGATACGCCCGGCATGCTTCCAATGATCATCTTCCCCGCCGCCGGAAGTGGCTGGAGCTTGAGGTTCACTTCCGCCAGGATGCCAAGCGTGCCGAATGAACCGATATACAGCTTGTTCAGGTCATAGCCCGCCACGTTCTTGACGACCCGGCCGCCGGATTTGACGATCGTGCCGTCGGCCTGGACCACCCGGACCCCGATGACCATGTCCCTCGCCGTGCCGAATGAGGTCCTCAGCACGCCTGAGACGTTGGTGGCGAGGGCTCCCCCGAGGGTCCCCGCGTCGCCGTGGGGCGGATCCAGAGGTAGATACTGTCCCCTTTCGCCCAGGCCGGCCTGCAACCGGGCCATGGTGATGCCCGCCTCGGCGGTGGCCGTCTGGTCCGCGGGTTCGTGGGACACGATCCGGTTCATGCGCGCCAGGGACACCACGATATCCGCCCGGACAGGCGGATGGCCGAAGTCCATCTTGGTGCCGCCGCCCCGCGGGATCACGGCGTACCCCTGTTCCGAGGCCATTTTCACAGTGGCCGATAGGGACTCCACGCTGTCCGGGGCTACGACGGCCGAAGGTACGACCCCGTCCACGGCATGGGCGGCCAGCGTCTCGCTGCTCGCGGGCGCATAGCCTTCCACGAGAGAACCGAGCCTGCTGTGCAGCGCCTCATCGGCCATGGGTGAACCTGTGTTCCATCGGGACCAGGCAGCGCTCTAAGCCAGACAGCGCCCGAGGCTAAGCAGCGCCCAGAGTTATAGCAGCGCCCAGGCCTAAAACCGTGCCCGCGGCCAGGCAGCGCCCAAGGCTAAAGCAGCGCCGCCTGACGATTGGTGTACTTAAGCTCCGCCGTACCGCATCCGATGCAGGTGCGGTTCGTGGGAAACATCTTGCCGGGATTGCTGAGGTTGCTCTCGTCGAACACCTCTTTGACCGCTTCCATGGCCTGGATATCCGGTTCGTCGAAAATATAGGGCATCAGGTCGACTTTTTCGTACCCGATCCCGTGTTCCCCGGTGATGGAACCCCCGAGTTCGACACAGGCCCGAAGGATCTCGTTACTGGCTTCCACGGTCCTCCGCGCCTGTTCCGCGTCCCGGTCGTCATAGGCGATACATGGATGGATGTTGCCGTCCCCGGCGTGGAACACGTTGCCGATCAGCAGCCCGTATTTTTCCGCGGTCGTCTGGATGACCTTCATGATGTCCGGGATCTTCGTCCGGGGGACCACGCCGTCCTGCACGTAGTAGCTGGGACTCAGTCGCCCCATGGCGCCGAAGGCCCGCTTTCGGCTCTTCCACAGCAAGGCCCGTTCCTCCTCGTCTTCCGCGGTGCGGATATCGCGGGCGCGGTTCTCCCTGCAGACCGCGGCGACCGCTTCGGCCTGGGAGCCCAGGCCGGCCTCGTGGCCCTCGAGCTCGATGATCAGCACGGCTTCCGCGTCCAGGGGAAAACCGAAGTGATAGGCCGCCTCGATGGCGCCGATGGCGACCTTGTCGATCATTTCGAGGGCCGATGGGACGATTCCTCGGTCCACGACGCCGGCGACCGCGCGGGACGCGTCCTCCACCGTGTCGAAAACCACCAGGAAAGTCCGCCAGGCCTGCGGCAGACGGGTAAGCTTGACCCAGGCCCGCGTGACGATGCCCAGCATGCCCTCCGAGCCGATAAGGAGGCCGCGCAGGTCGTAGCCCACGGCGTCGTCCGCCTTGCCGCCGAACCACGTGACCCGCCCGTCCGGCAGGACCACTTCCACCCCCAGGGTGTGGTTGGTGGTCACGCCGTATTTCAAGGTGTGGGGGCCGCCCGAGTTCTCGGCGATGTTGCCGCCGATGGTGCAGGCGTACTGGCTCGAGGGATCGGGTACGAAATGATATCCACGCGGTCCGACTTCCTTCGACAGGTGCAGGTTCACCACCCCGGCCTCCACGAGCGCCCGCTGGTTCCGGAAGTCGACCTCCACGATGCGGTTCATCTTGGTCAGGGCGATCATGACCCCGCCGTCCGGCGGCAGGCTCCCGCCGCTCAGTCCGGTGCCCGCCCCGCGCGCCACGAAGGGAATCCCCGCTTCGTGAAGTATCCGGACCACGGCCGCCACTTCCTCCGTCGTGGTCGGGTAAACCACGGCGTGGGGGGCGTTCCGGTCGATGGTCAGCCCGTCGCATTCGTAGACGATCAACTGGTCCGGGGCGTCGATGACGTTCTCCCGGCCCAGCGCGTCCGCGAGTCGGTCCACGAGTTGGTCTTTGTTCATCAGGGTGTCCCCGTCAGTCTAGCGGTCCGGCGGACACGCGCCGCCGAACAAGACCTTATATCGGCGGTGCCATGCGCGCTATCGGTCTTACGAGGGCTATCGGCTGTGCCGGACACTACCCGCCGGACTTGGATCTGGTCAGGTCGAGGAATTCCATCCGGGTGCTGCGATCGTCCCGGAACACACCGAGCATAGCGCTCGTCGTCGCCTTGGAGTGCTGTTTCTCCACGCCCCGCATCATCATGCAGAGATGGCTCGCTTCCATGACGACGGCCACCCCCAGGGGATCGAGCCAGTGCTGAAGGGTCTGGGCGATCTGGGAGGTCAGACGCTCCTGCAACTGGAGACGCCGCGCGAATACATCCACTATGCGGGGGATCTTGCCCAGTCCGATGATCTTGCCGTTGGGAATATACGCGATATGGCACTGTCCGAAAAACGGCAGAATATGATGCTCGCAGAGCGAAAAGAACTCGATGTCCTTTACCAGCACCATCTCATCGTAGTCTTCTTCATAGATAGCGTTATTTATGACGGTTTCAATGCTTTTTTGATACCCCTGGGTCAGAAACCGCATGGACTGGGCCACGCGGAGGGGCGTCCGCCTGAGGCCGTCCCACTCCGGGTTCTCGCCGATTTCCTCGAGCAGCGACTTCGTCAATCCCTCGATCGGGTCCATCGTGGTCAGCGCTCCTCTTCGCCAAAGTACTCGAAAGCGTTCTTGGAGGTCTCCACCAGTCGAATCCTGTAGAGCGAAGGGTGCTCGAAAAACGGCAGCAACCGCTTCCAGATCACCCTGAGCAGCTCCTCCGAGGTTGGATTGACCGTCTGGAATTCCTCCAGGTCGTAGTTCAGGTGCCGGTGATCGTAGCGGTCCACGACTTCTTTCTGCAGGATCTCATCGAAACGCCCCACGTCGATGACCGTCCCCGTTGCTTCGTCCAACGGCCCGCGGACCGTCACGGCCAGTTCGTAGTTGTGGCCGTGCCCGTGGGGATTGTTGCACTTGCCGAATATACGCACGTTCTCTTCGTCGCTCAACCTTATACTATGCAGCCGGTGGGCGGCGTTGAACTCGACGGTTCTGGTGACATATACCATACTGTCATCTCCGGTGTATTCTATGTTTCTGGTCCGGCTCTCATGAAGCCGGATGCTCACAAGTCTGCACGGCCCGGTCCCGGTTCCCAGCGCACGCCAGAGATAGCGGACCAGTCTTTCACTGGTGGGCGCCGGACCTTTCAGAGCCTCATGGTCATAGTTCAGGTGGCTATGGTCCAGCGGTTCGATCACTTCGCCCAGCAGGCGCTTGACTTCGGTCAGGTTCAGGACGACGCCGGTCCGGGGGTCGACCGGGCCTCCGAAGGTGAACTCGGCCACATAGTCGTGGCCATGGCCGCTGCCGATGGCACTGGCGCCGTATACCCGCCTGTTCCTGGCTTCCGTCCATTCCGGGTTGCGGCACAGGTGCGCTGCCGAGAACCGGGCTTTTCGGGTGAGGAGCATCATATTTCGAAGGATTCGGACGGTGGACCGGGGAAATGACTTCCGCGCTAGAGTGCGGTGACCGCCGCCGCCGTGACGGTCTCGACGGCTTGCGCGAGCGTGCCGTGGAACACGGCGCCCGCGGCGTTTTTGTGGCCGCCGCCGCCCAGGCCGACGGCGACCTGGTTGACGTCGATTTCCGGGCGGGACCGCAAGCTGATCTGGACCGTGCCGTCTTTGGCCTCCACGAAAATGATCCCGATTTCAACTCCGGCGATGGTCATGGTCACGTCCACGAAACCGCTGGTATCCGACGACAACGCGCCGGTTTCCTCGATCATGGCCCGTGTCACGCTCAGCCAGGCGACGCGGCCGCAACCGGTGAACTGCAGGTTCATAAGCGCACGGCCCATGAGACGGGTGCGGGCGCCCGTGTTGTGATTGTATACCTGGTCGTAGACCCGGGACGGATCGACGCCCGATGTCAGGAGCTTGGCCGCGGTGATGTGGGCGCACGGCGCGTTCCGGGCGAACCGGAAGGACACGGTGTCGGTCAGTATGCCCGTGTACAGCGCGTCCGCTGCACGTGCCGTAAGCGGCGCGCCCATCGAGTCGATCAGATCGTAGACGAGTTCGGCCGTGGAAGACGCCTTCGTCTCGATCACCGAGACCGGCGCGATCAGTTCGTTGTAAGGATGGTGGTCGATCACGACCTTGGCCGCCGCCGATTCCTCCAGGGGCTTCCGCAGGCGACCCAGCCGGTCCCAACCGTTGGCGTCCACGATGACGACCACATCCATGGATCCTAAGCGCCCGATGTCCGCCTCCGTGGCGGGCGCGAGGATGTCTCCATCGGGGTCCAGCCAGGTATAGGCGTCGGGAATGGCGTCGTTCATGACGACGACGGCGTCCTTCCCCAGGGCCTTCAGGCACTCGCAGACCCCCAGGGCCGAGCCGATCGAGTCGCCGTCGGGATTGACGTGACTGGAGATTACGAAGGACTGGTTCGAATCGATGACTGCCTTGACTTCATCCCACATGGCCATATCCCAAGGGTCGGACCCGGCGGCCGGGCGGACCGAACGGTCCAGGCGGACTAGCGGACCCGGCGGACCAGCAGCTCCGCGCGACTCGTCTTGCCGGGCTCCGGTTCCATGGGCGGGACCCGGCAGGTCGGTAAGAAACGCCGAAAATAACGCTCGAACGCCCGGCATGTCAAGGTTTATTGTAGATCTGGATCAGATCGGGAATAGGTTAAATAGTTGATAAATAAGTGTTTTAGTTGACACGTACAGGACCACCGGGTAGTATGCATGGCATCTACGGAAACGCATCATCTCAACGCCTTGCCGCCTTCAGGGAGATCCGGCTCTTTCTTTCGTATTCTACCCGGAACATGCCCATGTCGAACGCGCTCGTCCTGTTTATGAAAGCTCCGAGGCCCGGGACGGTTAAGACCCGGTTGTCCCCCCGGGTTTCGATTGGCGAAGCGGCGGATCTTTATTCCGCATTCATCCAGGACACGCTTCATCTCGCCCAAAGGGTACCGGACGCGTCCGTTTTCGTGGCCTGGACCCCCGACGACGGACTGGAGGAACTCCGATCAGCCCTGGGCAGTCCGGGCGGTCCCGGCGGTCCCGGCGTAGACTGGATCGTACAGCGCGGTGTCGATCTCGGAGAACGGTTGTCAAACGCCTTCGCGGACTTCCTGGAGGAGGGGTGGGATAAAACGGTCGTGCTGGGTGGAGACAGCCCCCTCCTCCCCCACGGTTATATCGAAAAGGCCTTTGACGCGCTGGACCGCAACGACGTCGTCCTAGGGCCCGCCGCCGACGGAGGATACTACCTGATCGGACTAAGCGGAAAGGACGCAACGGTCGGAACGGGTGGAATGGGTGGAACGGGCGGACTAAGCAGAACAGGCGGATCGGACGGAACAGGCGGATCGGACGGAACGGGACGCGGGGCCTGGGCCGCCGGCCATTACGCCCGCCTCTTCAAATCCATCCACTGGGGCACAGGCCGTGTGCTGCAACAGACCCGATCGGCCATCCGGGCATGCGGACTGTCATGCCACGAACTTCCGGTCTGGCACGACGTGGACCGTCCCGGCGACCTGGACCGGATCGCCCGTGAAATAAGGTCCCTGCGCGCCGGCGGCGACCGGGTGACCGGACGCCACACGGAATCCGCGCTGGAGGCCGTAAACAGGGGAAGGGACCCCGCATGAATCCTGGCCGGGACGACCTGAGGCTACTGCTCGCCCGCCTGCCTTCCGTTCATGCGCTGCAACGCCAGTCCGGCATCCTGGCGCTGCGCGGCCGGTTCGAGGACGGACGGATCGATACCGCGATCCGCAGGGTGCTGCGCGACGCGCGGGACAGGATCCGGTTCCGTCCGCAGGAGGCGGAAGCGTCCCGGGCGGACCGGCTGACGCCGCGGAACCTCGCCGAACGGGTCGCCGCGCTCCTCGAAGACGAAGTCCGATCCAGGAACGGGGACCTGATCAACGCTTCGGGTATCCTTTTCCATCCACGGACGTGGGGACAGTACGCCGGGACGGCCGCCAGGAGGGCTTCGAAGCTCGCGCTCTCACACGCGCCCGGCGAGGACGACGGCCGCACGGCAAGGCTGCTGTGCGAATCGACCGGCGCCGAGGACGCACTGGTCGCCCGTTCCGTCTCCGCCGCCTTCCTGCTGGCAGTCCGGTCCCTCGCGCAAGGAGCGGAAGTCGTCCTGAGCCGCGGCCAATCGGGACTGATCGACGCACCTTATGACGAACGGCCCGTGAATCCGGTGGCCGTCTGCAGGCTCGCGGGGGCCAGGGTGGTCGAGACAGGCGCCACCAACAAGACCAGGTTGTCCGACTACCATGCCGCCGTGGGCGACCGGACCGCGCTGATCGTCACGGCCCGTCCGTCTACTTACGCCCTGCGGGGTTTCACCGAAGAAACCGGACAGGAAGAAATCGTCCGGGCCGGGGCGGAATCCGGCACCACGGTACTTCACCTGGCCGGTGATACGACGTTGCGCCCGGTACCTACCGCCACGTATCCGTCCGCGTCTTCGTCCGCGTCTTCCATCGCGGAAGCCGTGCGGTGCGGCACGCCGTTGATTGTCGCGGCCGGCGGCGGCCTGATCGGGGGACCGCCCTGCGGCCTGCTGATCGGAAGCCGCCCCTTCATTGCACGCATAAGAAGACACGCCCAATGGCCCGCGGCCCAGGCCGCCAGGCACGTACGGGCGGGACTCGACGCGCGGCTGGCGGAACTGGCCGACAGCCCTTCCGATCTCGAAAGCCACCCGGCGTCGCACATGCTGGCCGCGTCACGCGGGGAAGTGGGCGACCGGGCCCGGCAACTTCTTGAACTGCTGCCGGAAGAAGTCCGGCGACGCGCGGCGTGTTCCGTGATCGAGCGACAGGCCCATCTCACGACCTACCGCCTCCCGGGCGGCGGCATGCCCAGCTTCGCGTTATCGGTCCGGCCGGCGGGGATGCGAGCGGAAGACCTGGCGCGCCGCTGGTTGAAAGGGACTCCGGCCCTGCTTGTCGACTGCTGCCAGGACCTGATCCGGATTGACCTGCGCGGCGTGGAAAAACGCCTGGTCCCGGACCTGGCACGCATCGTGAGGTCCGGCTTGCGAATCCCGGGATCCGGTTTATAACTTGTGGAAATAATAATACTTGTACAGGAACGGCGGGCCCGATATATTCGAAGCCGTACCACTGAAGTCTGTAATCATATACATGGAATTGAGCTATCTTGCATCCTGAGCAAGTCATCTCCGACGTGATTCACGTTGGCAAGCGGATGTATGAGCGGGGATACGTTGCGTCGAACGATGGGAACATCAGCGTTCGACTTTCCGAAGACCGCCTGCTGATCACGATGACCGGCGTCAGCAAAGGGTTCCTGACCCCCGAGAATTTAGTCGTCGTCGACTATGACGGAGGGGTGATTTCCGGAGACTACGCGCCGTCGTCCGAGATGAAAATGCACCTGATGGTGTACCGCGAGCGTCCGGACATACACGCCGTGGCCCACGCCCATCCGCCGACGGCGACGGGGTTTGCCGTGGCCGGCGAGCATCTGCCCGACACCCTGTTGCCCGAAGCGATCGTCTCGCTGGGATTCGTACCCATAGCGCCGTACGGGACGCCGGGAACGATGGAGCTGGTCGAATCGCTCAGGCAATACGTGCGGGATTACGACGCGGTCCTGCTGGAAAACCATGGCGCGCTGACCCTGGGACCGGACATCGTCGCGGCGTATCACAAAATGGAGACCATGGAGCACTGCGCGCGGATCGCTCTCGTGGCGCGCATGCTGGGCCGGGTCAACACCATAGACGAAGAGCGTGTGAACAAGTTGCGCCAGCTATATGGCCTGTCGTAATCGTCCGCCAGTAACGAAAGATTCCGGACCGGGGAACATACATGACGACGACGCGCAGAGAACTGGTCAATGAAATAAGCGAGACGCTGGGACTGAAGAAGACGCAGATCTATCCTGTGATCGACGCGCTCTTCGAGATCATGCGAGAGAACCTGGTCGAAGGCAACCGGATCGAGATCAGGGGATTCGGCGCGCTGGAGATAAAGAATACCCGCCCGAAGCCGGCGGCGCGCAATCCGAGGACCGGGTATACCATCGAGGTTCCGGCCCGGCGAAAAGCCAGATTCAAGCCGGGAAAGATATTGAAAGAAGCTTTACGCGCCCAGCGGAAGCGGCGGGATTAGTCGCCCACGCTCCTATCTGTGAAACATGCCTCCCTACTACCCGGTCGGCAAGCTGCCCGCGGAAGATCTTGACCGCATACTCCGCCGCCACGCTTCCGGAAGCGACCCGAGGTTGCTCGTGGGCCCGGGTATCGGCCGGGACGCGGCGGTCATCTCGTTCGGGTCCAGCGTACTCGTAACGAAAACCGACCCCATCACCTTCGCCACCGAAGAGATCGGCTGGTACGCCGTCAACATAAACGCCAACGACGTCGCCGCCATGGGCGCGGCGCCTCGGTGGTTCCTCACGACCATACTGCTCCCGGAAGCGAAAACAAGCCCCGAACTGGTGGACAGCATATTCTCCGGACTGTCCCGCGCCTGCGCGGAACTCGGCGTTACCCTCTGCGGCGGACATACCGAAATAACCCACGGACTGGACCGGCCGCTCCTGATCGGGCAGATGCTCGGGGAAACGACACCCGACGGTTACGTTTCCGGTTCCGGCGCCAGGGTCGGCGACCGGATCCTGCTGACCAAGGGGATCGCCATCGAGGCGACGGCGCTCATCGCCATGGAAAAAGGGGACGAGGTCCGGGCCCGCTTTTCCGACGAATTTTTGGAGACGTGCCGCCGGTACCTCAGGCGGCCCGGCCTCAGCGTGGTTAAAGACGCCCGCCTCGCGATGGAAACCGGCGGCGTCCACGCCATGCACGACCCGACGGAGGGCGGACTCGCTTCCGGGTTGCGGGAAATCGCCGTCGCTTCCGGGGTCGGCATGCTCATCGAAGAGGACCAGGTGCCGTTGCTGCCCGAATCGGATGCCCTTTGCGCGTACTATGGCCTGGACCCCCTTGGAACCATCGCGTCAGGCGCCCTGCTCATCGTGGTGGATCCAGACCGCGCGGCGCCTGTCGCAGCCCGCCTCTCGGAAGCCGGAATTCCGGTCGCCGCGATCGGGTCTGTGCGGCCGCCCGAATTCGGAATTCGAATCAGAAGGAAGGGATCCCTGGTCGATCTCCCGGCCTTCGACCGGGATGAAATCGGCAAGGTATTCGAAGCATCGTGACCGCGTCCCGATCCGGTAAAAACACTTGCATGCAACCCCCTGGAAGATTAGATTTGCAAATCGTAAAGCAGGAAACACGGCAAGCCGCCAGGGCTTTCCGCGCGACCCGGCCCTGTTACCGTCTTCGCATTACTTCAGGAGGGCTATATGGAAAAAGTGATGGAAATCATCGTTTTCCTCATGAAGCACATGCAGGATGAAAAAGGCCGTTTCAACGACATCGCCGATGTTTCCCAGACACTGGTCGGCCACGGCTATACCCAGCAGGAGGTCAACGCGGCCTTTTCCTGGCTGTTCGACCGCCTCCAGGCGCAGGCGGAGGTAATGGTCGATCCGACCAAGCCGCTCCAGCCCAAACCCAACCGGATTCTGCACGCCGTGGAACAGTTGATGATCCAGCCGGACGCGTATGGCTACCTGCTGGAACTCCGCGAGCTGGGCCTGATCAACGATACGCAGACCGAACTGATCATCGAACGGGCCATGCTGACCGGCGCCCGTTCCGTCACCCGGGAAGACATCAAGACCATCGCTGCCCCGATCCTGCTTGAATCTGAATCCGGCCAGGTCATGATCTGGCTGCCCGACGACCTTGAAGACGGCATAATCGGAAACTGACGTCGTCCCTCCTCCATCTCCGGCGCAACTACGCACAGCCATGTCCAAATCACTTGTTATCGTGGAATCTCCGGCCAAGGCCCGTACGATAGAAAAGTACCTGGGCAAGGATTTCGAGATCATGGCGTCCGTGGGCCATGTCAGGGACCTGCCGCCCAAGAGCTTGGGCGTAGACGTCCAGAACGGTTTCAAGCCCGAGTACGTCACGATTCCGGAGAAGAAGAAGGTCGTGGAGGAACTGCGGCGCGCGGCGCGGTCGGCCGATCAGATCTTCCTGGCGACGGACCCCGACCGGGAAGGCGAAGCCATAGCCTGGCACGTGGCCAGCCAACTGGGCAACAGCAAGAAAGAGGTTGGAAGGGTCCTCTTCCACGAAGTAACCCCCCAGGCCGTGCGGACGGCGATCGACAGTCCCGTCTCCATCGACATGCAGAAAGTCAACGCCCAGCAGGCGCGCCGGGTCATGGACCGTCTCGTCGGATACCAGGTCAGCCCCTTCCTCTGGAAGACGATCACCGGAGGATTGAGCGCGGGACGGGTACAGTCGGTGGCGCTGCGGCTGATCTGCGAACGGGAAGCGGAGATCGAGAAGTTCGAGGTCGAAGAGTACTGGTCCATAACGGCCCACCTCCGGTCGGAGCGGGACGACGTATTCCCGGTGAAACTGATCCGCGTTGACGGGGAGAAGTTCAATATACCCGACGAGAAGTCTGCCCGGGGCCTGATCGATGACCTGCGCGGGCAGGCCTTCGAGATCGAGGGCATCACCAGGAAGCACACGCAGCGCAATCCGTATCCGCCCTTCATCACCAGCACCCTGCAGCAGGACGCGGCCAGGCGCCTTCGGTTCACCACCCAGAAGACCATGATGGTCGCCCAGCAACTCTATGAAGGCATCGAACTGGGGGACGAGGGGGCCATCGGACTGATCACCTATATGAGGACGGACTCGACCCGTATCGTGGATGAAGCGGTCGAGGCCGTTCGGGGACTGATCGCCGAGGTCTACGGCGCCGAGTACGTACCCGCCAAGCCCCGGAGATACAAGACCAAGGCGGGCGCCCAGGACGCCCATGAAGCGATCCGGCCCACGGCGGCGGACCGCACCCCGAAAAAGATGAAGGCCTTCCTGACGCCGGACCAGTACAGGCTGTACGAACTGATCTGGCTGCGCTTCGTGGCTTCCCAGATGCGGCCGGCCCGTTTCGACGTGACCACCGTGGACATCCGGGCCGGGAAGTACCAGTTTCGCGCCACGGGCACCGTGCCGACCTTCGCGGGATTCCTGAAGGCGTACGAAGAACCCGTCGACGAAGACGCTGAACAGAAAGAGGACGAAAAATCGCTGCCGGCGTTACGGAAAGACGAAAAGCTCACCCTGGAGAAACTCGAGCCCAGGCAGCATTTCACCCAGCCGCCGCCCAGATACACGGAAGCGAGCCTCGTCAAGGAACTCGAAGTCAGACAGATCGGCCGGCCCAGCACGTACGCCCAGATCATCAGCACGCTGCGCATGCGGAAGTACGCGGCCATGAAGCAGGGCCGGTTCACGCCCACGGACCTGGGCATGGCCGTGAACCGTATCCTGGTCCTGGCGTTCCCGGACCTGTTCGACGTGGCGTTCACGGCCAAAATGGAAGACGCGCTGGACCGCATCGAAACGGGCGAACTGGACTGGACCGGCACTCTGGGGGATTTCTACCAGCCATTCAACGAGCGGCTTCAGACCGTAAACGCCCAGCGGGCGGAGTTGAAAAGCTCACTGACGGAGGAAACGGACGAGACCTGCGAGAAGTGCGGCAAGCCCATGATCATAAGGTGGGGCCGCAATGGCCGTTTCATGGCCTGCGGTGGGTTTCCCGCGTGCAGGAACACCCGGCCGATGAACGGCGACGAGACCGCCGGTCTGAACACCGACGAGGTATGCGACAAATGCGGTGAGAAAATGGTGGTGAAGACCGGACGGTACGGCCCGTTCCTGGCGTGCAGCGGGTATCCGCGCTGCCGGCAGACGCGGCCGGTCAACGTCGGAGTCGACTGCCCGGAAGAGGGTTGCGGGGGATTCCTGACGGCCCGCCGGTCGCAGAAGGGCCGGAACTTCTACGGTTGCAGCAACTACCCGAAGTGCCGGTTCGTGGTATGGGACACTCCGGTCAATCGCCGCTGTCCCCAATGCGACTATCCCCTCATGGTCGAAAAACAGGAAAGATCGGGCCGGTCGGCCCTGCAGTGTCCGAACTGCAAGCACCGAATACGGGCCGCCGAGGCGGTACCCGCCGGTTCGGACCATGCGGACCAGGCGGACCAGGCGGAACTGACGGATCAGGCGTTCCAGGAGGTGTGACCGATCATGGAGAAAGAGATCGGCAAGTTCCTCGAGCATCTCGAGATCGAGCGGAATTACTCCCGGCATACCCGGTCCGCCTATGCCGGCGACCTGGCCCGGTTCCAGTCTTTCCTCTCCGACCACACCGGCACCGCCACGCCGGCGCCGGACGCCATCGGCAAGTCCGAAGTGCGGGCGTTCCTCCACCACCTGCACGGGGAAGGCCTGAGCAGACGGACCATCGCGCGCCGTTTCGCGGCCGTGCGATCCTTCTTTCACTTCCTATGCCGGGAAGGGACCGTTACCTCGAATCCTTGCGTCTACCTGACCACGCCGAAATGGGACCGTCACCTGCCCCGGTTTCTGGACCGGAGCCAGGTGGAAGCGTTGCTCGGACAGCCTGACCGCGGTCAGGTGCTCGGACTGCGGGACGCGGTCATCCTGGAACTGCTTTACGGGGCAGGCATGCGGCTGTCGGAGCTTGTCGGTCTGGACATCGACGCGATCGAACTGGCGGAAGAACGGATCCGGGTGATCGGGAAGGGGGACAAGGAACGCATCGTACCGCTGGGCGGGCAGGCGCTGGCCGCGCTGGCCGCCTATATGGACGCCCGCCCCCTGTTGATCCGAACGGAACGAGAAGACACAACCGCGCTGCTGCTGAATCAACACGGCCGCAGACTGACGGGCCGGGGGGTTCAGTATATCCTGGGAAGATACGGCCTCAGGATAAGCCAGCAGGGATTGACGCCCCACGTGCTCCGCCATACGACCGCCACGCACCTGCTTGACGCCGGAGCGGATCTGCTGGCCGTCAAAGAGCTGCTCGGCCACGAAAGGCTTTCGACCACGCAGGTCTATACCCACGTCGCCCTCGACCGCCTCAAGAAAACGTACGACGAAGCACATCCTCGCGCCTGATCTATGAACAGGACGCTGGTCCTCTTCGCTCTGATGCTCCCGGCAGGTCTGGCCGGCCTGGTCGGCCTGGCCGTTACGTCCTGCGCCCGCGAAGGCATGCCGCCCGGCGGCCCCCGGGACCGTCTTCCGCCCTATGTGGTGGAAACCGAACCAGAGGCGGGCTCGACCCATGTGCCGCTGGACGTTTCCCCGAAGCTGACCTTCAACGAACGCATCCAGCCCCGTTCCATAGAAGGCAACATTTTCATCGCGCCCATCGTTGAATTCGAAGCCCAGGCGAACTGGCGGGGCAACGAGATCACGGTCCGGTTCGAGGAGCCCATTCTAAGCGATAGGACCTACCTCATCACGGTAGGCACCGGCATCAGGGACATGCGAGGGAATCGCATGGATTCCACCTACGTATATGCGCTGTCGACCGGTCCGAACATCGAAGAGGGAGAGGTCAGCGGCATGGCGGTCCATGAGGGCGTTCCCGCCCGGAGCGCCTACATCTGGGCCTACAGCCTCTCCGGAAAGCCCGAACCCGACCCGGCCGATACGCCCCCGGACTACCTGACCCAGGCCGGCAGAGACGGAACCTTTACCTTTACACATCTCTCGGCCGACCGATACCGTTTCTTCGCCTTTCTGGACCAGGGGAGAGACCGGCTCTACGATGCGGACGTGGACCCTGTCGGGGTGCCCACACGGGACGTCGTTCTTTTGGATGCAGAAATGGCGGATGGTCCCCTGTGGTTTCGGATGGCCGTGAACGATACCGCCGCCATGCACGTGGTTTCAGCCCGGGCGTCCCACATGCGTGAACTGAGCGTCTTCATGAGCGAGGCGCCTCGCGGGGATCAGGTCCAGGACGTGGAATCCTATGTCATTAGGGGCGTGGAGGACGAAGAGCGCCTCGCGGTCGAGTCCGCCTATCAGGACCCGGCCGATCCGATGACCATCGTGCTGAACACGGCGCCCCAGGTACGCGACAAGTTGTATCTGCTGACCGTGACCGGGCTCGAAAACGCCTGGGCGGAGCCGGTCGACACGACGGAAAACGCCACCGAGTTCACCGGATCGTCCATCGAGAACCCGCCGCAGCCGAGGCTGCTGGATGTTCATCCCGAGGACCGTTCGCGAGATGTCGCGCAGTCTGTCGAAATCCGGTTTTCCTTCAGCGAACCCGTTACCCTGGAGGAACATGCCGTGGTCCTCCGGGACTCCACGGACCGGGAGGTCGCAGGTAACCTTAAATGGATTTCCCCAACGGTCGTCGCTTTTCAGTCCGATTTCTTCCTGCAGCCGAATGCCGGGTACGAGATTCTCGTTCTGGCCGACCTTGTGCGTAACGGGTTCGGCCTGTCGCTGCAGGCCACGGGCGACCGTCCCGATACGCTCGCATACACCTTCTCCACCGTCGATCCCGCGGAATACGGTTCGCTGTCCGGACGGTTCGAAGACGAAGACGCGGCGATGGAGGGACCGGTGGAGCTTTCCCTCTACCCGGAGCGGGATGCGGAAGCCGCGTCTGAAGTCAGCCTGGACGGTCCCGGCGAATTTCGGTTCGACAACGTCCTGCCCGGCCGGTACATTCTGCAGGCCTATCGCGATGCGAACGGAAACGGACGATATGACTTCGGTTCCGCGATGCCATTTATTCCCGCCGAACGGTCCATGGTCCATCCGGATACCGTGGAGATACGATCGGGATGGGAGACGGAAGACGTAACGGTCAGGCTGAATCGATAGCACCCCGGCGCTTACGTGCCGCGTAGAGGAGTTGCCCGTGAGCGATACAAAAAACGTCCTTACCTTGCAGGACACGGTGGAT
>JAJECR010000398.1 GCA_022821935.1 Candidatus Latescibacterota bacterium | reverse complement strand
GGATCCGTACTACGTGCTGCCCATCCTCATGGCGGCCACGATGCTGCTCCAGTCCAAGATGACGATGAAGGATCCCCGGCAGGCCATGTTCGTCTACATCATGCCCGCCGTGCTGTTCTTCATCATGATGAACCTCCCTTCAGGTCTCATACTGTACTGGACCATGATCAACGTGCTGACCATTGTGCAGCAGGCGATACAGAACCGGTATTTCCCGGTTCAACCCGCAAAGTGACGCAGCCCCGGGCGCGGGGACCGCGCGCCTCGATGATCCCATGACCTCGCAGGCCACGAACGATACCATTGCCGCGATCGGCACGCCGCCCGGCGAGGGCGGCCTGTGCGTGGTGCGCATGAGCGGCCCCGACTCGTTTCCCATTGCCGACTGGGTATTCAGTGGCGGCGACCGCCCCTCCGCGTGCCGTACCCACACCATACACCACGGCTACGTCATCGATCCCCGGAGCCGCGAACGGGTCGATGAAGTGCTCCTGTCGCTCTTCAAGGCGCCGCGCACCTATACGCGGGAGGACCTGATCGAATTCAGCGGCCACGGGGGCATGGTGCCGGGCGCCATGATCTTGGATGTGCTGATCCGTTCAGGCGCCAGGCTGGCGGAACCCGGCGAGTTCACGAAACGGGCTTTTCTCAATGGAAGGATCGACCTCTTGCAGGCCGAAGCGGTGGGAGAGTTGATCCGGGCGCGAACAGACGCCTGCGCGCGGGCGGCGCTCAGACAGCTGAACGGAACCTGTTCGTTACAGATTGACGAATTCAGGGTGAAACTGATTCAAGTAATTGCATATATTGAAGTTACGTTAGATTTTACCGAAGAGGGCATTCCGGATATGAAGCCCCGGACCTTCCTGGACCAACTGCGTCCCGTCCAGGAGGCGTTAGGCCGCCTTATCAAGTCTTCCCACGATACGCGTGTATTGAGAGACGGGGTCCGGATCGCGTTGCTCGGAAAGCCCAACGTGGGGAAATCCAGTCTGCTCAACATGCTGGCGTCAAGAGACCGGGCCATCGTGCATCCGGAGTCGGGGACGACGCGGGATACCATTGAGGAGAGCGTGGATATCCGAGGCGTGCCCGTCACCTTCGTGGATACGGCGGGAATCCGGGTGACGTCGGATTCGGTCGAAAGGCAAGGCGTTGCGCGGTCGCGGCAGGAATTGGACCGGGCAGATATCCCCCTGGTGGTATTCGACGCCTCCAGCCTGCCGGACGATGATGACCGGAGCCTGACAGGCCAGTTGTCCCGTCGGGACTGCGTGTTTATATTGAATAAATGCGACCTGGATACGTATGATCCGGGTCCCTACGCCGAACTGACGGCGGGAGGCCGGTGCGTCAGGACATCGGCGAAATTGGGCACGGGCCTGGACGACTTGCTGGAAGCGATGCTGGAAATCGTGCAATACGATCCCGCCAGATTCGAATCGGGCCTTGTAGTGAATGCACGCCAGGCGGACCTGCTGAACCAGGCAAAAGCGAGCCTGGACCGGGGTATCGGGGTCTTGGAAGAAGGACTCGGCGCCGAGATGGCAGCCATCGATCTGAGAGATTGCGTGCGTCACCTCGGCGTTCTCGTGGGAAAAGAAATTGGTGACGCGGTACTAGATCATGTCTTCTCCAGATTCTGCATAGGCAAATGATGATGTTCCACGTGAAACAAGGACTGTGCGGTGGCCGGAACTGACCGGATGAAACCGGTAGAAGTCCTCGTTATCGGCGGGGGCCACGCGGGTTGCGAAGCCGCCCTGGCATCGGCGAGAATGGGCGTTACAACGGCGCTCGTTACCCTCGACGCGTCGAAAATCGGGCAGATGTCCTGCAACCCGTCCATCGGCGGCCTGGGAAAGGGCCAGTTGGTGCGGGAGGTCGACGCGCTGGGCGGGGAAATGGGCAAGGCCGCGGATGCCACGGCAGTGCAGGTCAAGATGCTGAATACGCGCAAGGGTCCGGCCGTGCAGTCCCTGAGATCCCAGAATGACCGGGCAGCTTACCGGAAGTACATGCAGCAGGTCATCGGGGAGGCCGAAAACCTGGCAGTGGTGGAAGGAGAGGTGACCCACCTGGAAGTCGACGACAGCCGCGTGACGGGTATCCGAACGAGCGACGGCAGGACCATTCCATGCCGGACCGTGGTCGTGGCTTCCGGTACTTTTCTGAACGGCGTCATGCATCGCGGAACGAGCAACGCGCCCGGTGGACGCCTGGGAGAAAAGGCGGCAACGGAGCTATCGGATTCCCTGCGTGCTCTCGGTTTCAATATCGGACGGCTGAAGACCGGCACACCACCTCGAATAGACGGTAACACTATAGATTACAGTGAGTTGGAGATCATACCCGGTGACGAGTTCCCCGAGCATTTCTCCCAGGAAAGACTATCACCGGCCGATGAACAACTCCCATGCTACCTGACGTTTACGAACTCCAGGACGCACGAGATCATCCGTTCCGCGCTGGACCAGTCGCCCATGTACTCGGGCAGGATCACGGGGCGCGGTCCCAGGTACTGTCCATCCGTAGAGGACAAGATCGTTCGATTCGCGGACAGGGACAGCCACCAGATCATCCTGGAACCCGAGGGGTGGAATACGGACGAAGTGTACGTGAACGGTTTCTCGACTAGCCTGCCGGAACCGGTGCAGGACCGGGCGCTGCATACGATCAAGGGTCTCGAGCACGCCGAAATTGTTCAATTCGGATACGCCGTCGAATACGACTTCATTCCCCCGGAAAACCTGACCCGGAGCCTTGAAACACGGCAGGTAGGCGGACTGTTCCTCGCCGGGCAGATCAATGGTACAACGGGATACGAGGAAGCGGCTGCACAGGGTATTCTGGCCGGTATCAACGCCGCGTTGTCGGTAATGAGCCGTCCGCCCTTCGTTCTCGACCGGGGCGAGGCCTATATCGGCGTGATGATAGACGATCTCATCACGAAGGGAGCGGACGAGCCCTACCGGATGTTCACGTCACGTGCCGAATACCGCCTGCTGCTGAGGCACGACAATGCGGATATGCGCCTGTCGGACCGCGCTTTCGAATGCGGTGTGATTTCTAGGGAAAGGCATGAATCCACAGCCGGAAGACGCCGGCTGGTGGAAGAGGAAACGGTTCGGTTGAAAGGAGTTTACGTAGCGCCCGGCCGAATCAATCCATTACTGAAAGCGCGGTCATCCGCGCCGGTAACGGAACCCGTATCTCTGCATAAGTTGCTGTCCCGCCCGGAGATACAGTATGCGGACCTGTCCACCGTGGATCCGGATCCAATGAACCATGAACCCACCGTCATAAGCCAGGTTCAGACTGCCGTAAAGTACGCGGGATACCTCGAACGCCAGCAGAGAGAAATCGAACGTATGCGGTCGTGGGAGTCACATTCCATCCCCACAGGCTTTGACTACACTGCCATTGCCGCACTTTCTCATGAAGCCCGTGAGAAACTGGCCAGAATCAAACCGGAAACCGTGGGCCAGGCATCCCGAATCTCGGGCGTCACACCGGCCGACCTCTCCATTCTCGTAGTTCACCTCGAACGAAGCAATTCAACGAGCCGCAGTGAGAACCAAGTGTTCCACGTGGAACATCCAGAAGCATGAAATGGATTCATTCGCGCAGTTCCTGAAAGGAATCGAGGAATCCGGCCATCGGCTGGATGCCGATAAAATCGAGGCATTTGGCCGGTACCGGGCCGAGATCAGACGCGTAAACTCCCTGCTGGGGCTCATATCAAAAAACGACACGGACCGTATTCCGTTGCGGCATTTTCTGGATTCGCTGACACCTGCCTTGAGGGGCGTCCTTCCCACGGAAGGAACGATCCTCGACGTCGGCAGCGGGGGTGGTTTTCCCGGCATACCCCTGGCCATATTCATGCCCGGAACGGACTTTGTACTGGTTGAATCAAACCGTAAGAAGAGCGTATTTCTTCGTAAGATGAGGCGAGTTCTTGGACTGAATAATGTAACGGTGAGAAACACCCGCGCCGAATCATTACCGGAACTGGAGCTATTGTACGACGGCGCCGTGACCAGGGCGGTGGCTTCAGTCGGACAATTGGCTACCTGGTGCGGGCGTATTTTGAAACCCGGGGGGAAAATGATCTGTTACAAGGGTCCGAATGTCGAGAAAGAAATCGAATCGGCCGGGGCGGCCATTGCCGCACAGGGTCTGGTGCTCGA
>JAJECR010000302.1 GCA_022821935.1 Candidatus Latescibacterota bacterium | reverse complement strand
CACCGCCAAAATAGTATACATGTTTCGCCATAACGCTACCGTGCTCCTTTACACCGTTCAGCCCCTCGCTGCAGGTCATTTCGCCGAAAAAAACAAGGCGATAGCATAACCCTTCGAGACAGCCGTGTCAACCGTTTTGTCGGGTCAGGACGGACTGCGGGAAGCCCCCTGGCGCGTGTGCTTGGTATCCGCCGGGGAGGGGATATCAGGGTATGTACTGTTTTGGGGCGCCGAACGGCGTTACTCGTCCGCCGATCCCCTTCGCTGGCGAAAGACTTCGTACAACACCAGGGCCGCTGCCACGGACGCGTTGAGCGAATCCACGTGCCCGGCGACAGGAAGCCGCAACACCTCGTCGCAGTTGCGCCGGACCAGGGGCCGCAACCCCTTACCCTCGCCGCCGATGACGAGCCCTACAGGTACGGTATAGTCCACCCTGTTGAAAAGAGCAGGGCCGTCCGCCGCCAGGCCCATGAGCCAGACACCCTCTTCACGAAGCGTCTGCATGGCGTTGTTCATGTTCGCCACCCGCGCGACCGGCACATGGGCGCTGGTTCCGGCCGAAGCTTTGACCGCGGCCGCCGTCAGGCCCGCCGCGTTTCGACGGGGGATCACGACGCCGTCGGCGCGGACGGCGTCCGCGGTCCGAATGATCGCTCCGAGATTGTGGGGATCCTGTATGCCGTCCAGCAGGACCAGAAAGGGGGGCGTGTCAGAATCCCGGACCGAGGGCAGTATGTCCGAAAGATCCGCGTACTGTACTCCCGCGACCGTTGCGACGATGCCCTGGTGCCGGCCATCGGTCAAACGGTCCAGCTGGCGGCGGTCCGTGAACTGGAACACGACGCCCTGCTTCCGGGCGAGGTCCAGGATGTCGGCGACGTCCTGGCGCGATACGCCGTCGGCGATGAAGATCCGGTTGAGGCTACGGCCTGCCTGCAGGGCTGCCCTGACCGGATTCCGTCCATAGATGATTTCCGACATGAGAAGAACTCGCTCCCGGTCCGGAATTCCGCCACTCTCGTACCCGCGTCAAGATAAAGGACCGGATGGATAATGCCGAACCTTTTGTGGGCGATTGCGTGCAATACGGAAACCCGGATGAACTACTGTGAATGGATTTCACGTGCAACTCAATACAACTGTTAACTCTTGACGTCCCGGATAGCCGTCGGTACCATATCGGTGCTCAACGCCTGTATTTCGCTTTCGCGCATGCGCCCGGCACGACCGGCCACCGGTTTCCCGGAGCGGGTCTCAAGGGCGAAGCGCTCATCGATCCCTCCTGGGCTACGAGAACCCTGACCGTCCCCCATCACGACCCATGTTTCAAGGCCTCAAACGACTCACTACCCATTCGGCGATTTACGGTCTCAGCGACGTACTCGGCAGGTCCATGGCCTACCTGCTGGTACCGGTGTACACCCATGTCATGCCCGTGGAGGAATTCGGCTACTACGGGCTCGTGTATACCTTTATCGCGCTGACGAACGTCGTCTTCCTCTACGGCATGGATTCGGCTTTTCTCAGGTACTACGTGCTCGAGGAGGGGCGCAAGCGGGATACGCTGAGCACCGGCTACCTCACCATGCTGTTCACGTCAGGCGGACTCGCCGTGGTCATCTTCCTATCCGCCGCCAGTATAGCGCCCCTTATCGCCGTCTCCGCTTCTCTGACCTCGTACGTCCAGCTGGCCGCCGCGGTACTGGCGCTGGATGCCTTGAACGCCATTCCCTTCGCGCGGCTCCGGGGAGAGGGCAAGGCCACGATGTTCGCCTCCCTCAAGCTGATGAAGGTGATGATCGAGCTGGGCGGAAACTGCTATCTCGTCATCGTGCTCGACATGGGGCTGCAGGGGATTCTGCTCAGCAATATCGCGGGGTCCGGAATCGTCTTCCTCATCCTGGCGGGCGTCACCCTGCGGCACATGTCCCTTTCCTGGTCACGCGAAACCGTAGGACGGCTGCTGAAATTCGGCCTGCCCTACGTTCCCGCCGGCGCCTGCATCATCATCATCGAGACCATCGACCGGCTGATGCTGGAACGCATGGCCGGCACAGAAACCCTCGGCATCTACCACGCGGCAAGAAAACTGGGCGTCGGCATGCTCATCTTCGTCACCATGTTCAGGCAGGCCTGGCAGCCCTTCTTCCTGGAGACTTCCAAGGAGGAAAACCCCAGGCCGCTGTTCGCCCGCGTGCTGACCTACTTCCTGGCCATCGCGGGCGGCGTTTTCCTGGCGCTTTCCTTCCTGATCGACGACCTGGTCCGCCTTTCCATCGGAGGCTATACCCTCATCGAGGCGTCTTACTGGGAAGGTATCGGCGTCGTGCCGATCCTGCTCGCGGCCTACGTGCTGTATGGGGTCTACGTCAACCTGACCGTGGGCGTCTACCTGAAGAAGAAGACCATCCTGCTCCCTTTCATCACGGCAGCGGCGGCCCTGGTATGCATCCTGACGAACCTCTGGCTTATCCCGGGACTCGGCATGTACGGAGCGGCAACGGCCTCGGCGGCCGCCTACGCGGTGATGGTGACCGGTTTGTACCTAGTGAGCCGAAGGTATTACCCGATACCCTACGAGTATATACGACTGCTCAAGGTGATCTTCGTATGCGGGGTGCTGTTCGCGGTGCGTATCCTCACCGTAAGCACCTGGCCCTGGGAGGTCGTCCTGGTCGCGGCCTACCCGGCGGCTCTGGCGGCGGCCGGTTTCTTCAACGCCGGGGAAGTGGCGTCCGTGAGACGATACCTGCGCCTTCGCGGATCGTGATCCACTGGCCGCCTTCGACTCCGGCTACGACGTCTCTCGTGCCGGCGGGCCAGTCCACGATGACCGTATCGGCCTCGGTATGCGCGCCGAGTCCGAAGTGGGCCCGGAGATCATTGGCCGCCAGATAGCTGTAGGCACTTCGAATTTCCCGCTTCTGCCGTACGGCGTCCGTGACCACGGTAACCCGCGCGCCAATGCCGTTGCGATTGCTTTGGACGCCTTCCGTGGAGACGAGCAGACTGGGGGGACTGCCTCCGCCACCGCTTTCGCCG
>JAJECR010000034.1 GCA_022821935.1 Candidatus Latescibacterota bacterium | reverse complement strand
TCGTCGCCGAACATCTCGATGCGGAGGCCCTTCTCCTGGTCCGCGGGCAGGATGTCGAGGGTGTCTCCCCGCACGCGGAACGTGCCCCGCGCGAAATCGTAGTCGTTCCGGTTGTAGTGCATGTCGATCAGCTTGCGCATGATCATGTCCCGCTCATACGCCTCGCCCTTTTCCACCAGGAGGATGAATTCCTTCCATTCGTCGGGGGACCCCAGGCTGTAGATGGAGGATACGGAGGCGACGATCACCACGTCCCGCCGTTCCAGCAGCGCGCTCGTCGCCCGCAGCCGGAGCTTGTCCAGGTCCTCGTTGACGGACGAATCCTTCTCGATATAGGTGTCCGTCACCGGCATGTACGCTTCCGGCTGGTAGTAGTCGTAGTAGCTGATAAAGTATTCGACGGCGTTTTTCGGGAAGAACCCCTTGAACTCACCGTAAAGCTGGGCGGCCAGGGTCTTGTTGGGCGAGATGACCAGGGCCGGTTTCTGCAACTGGGAGATGACCTGGGCCATCGTGTAGGTCTTCCCGCTGCCCGTGATGCCGAGCAGGCACTGGTGCCTGTCCCCCCGGTGCACGCCCTGGACGAGTTCTTCGATCGCCCTGGGCTGATCGCCCCGGGGTTCGTAATCGGATACGACGGTAAAGGGAGGCATTCGAAAATCCGTCGAGAAGCGTGCCTTAATTTCGACTGGCTAAATGGGTGCCGCGACCCGTATAATATACGCAGAGCAGGCGGTAAAAGCAACGGGGAATACCCCATTTCGGGACTACCCGCGTCCTCCATCGGGACCGGTGTGAAAAGGAGTGAAAATGTCTCATCCATTGTTCGACCTGAGCGGGAAAGTAGCCCTGGTCTCAGGCGCGGCCGCCGGCATGGGCCGGGCTACGTCCATCGGTTTCGCCGAGGCGGGGGCGGACCTCATGCTGGCCGATATCAATGAAGAAGGCATGCAGGACACGGTCCGGGAGATCGAGCGCCTGGGCCGCCGTGCCGAACCGGTCGTGTGCGACGTCTCCAACGGCGCGCAGATCCGGGCGATGTTCGCCAGGCTGGACGAATCCTACGGACGTATCGACGTACTGGCCAACATCGCCGGCGAAGGCGGCATCAACCAGTTGCCGCTGGAGATCACGGAAGCCGGGCTTATACAGACCCTGAACACGCTGGTCGTCGGGAGATACGTCTGCTGCCAGGAAGGCGCCCGGCGCATGATCGAGGCCGGGCGGGGCAGCATCTTCAACATCGTGTCCATCGCCGGGCTGTCGGCCCTCGGCCGCGGCCACATGTCCTACAGCATCGCCATGGGCGGCGTGGCCCAGATGACGCGGGAGATGAGCACCGAGTGGAGCGGCAAAGGCGTGCGCGTCAACGCCATCGTATGCGCCCAGATCATGAACGACGGCCTTCGGAAACGCATCGACGCCGATTCCAAACTGGGCGACACCTACCTCCGCGGGATCCCCATCGGCCGTCTTGGCAAATCAGACGACATCAAGGGCCTGGCCATCTTCCTCGCCTCCGACGCCTCAAGCTGGATCACCGGGGCCCTGATGCCGCTGGACGGCGGCAACACGGCCAAGAATGCAGGTGGATCGCATCCGGGACAGCCCAATGCGCCGGATGAGCAGAAGTATTGAGCGGGATCGCGACGGGGCATTAGAGGGAGGGAGTTACATTAATCCAAAGTCTGGTGGAATCCCGCGTATAACCTGCCTCCGGCCAATGCCAGTATGGCTTCTGCATGTTTGGCCAGGTTGTCCTTTTCACCGGATCTGTAAAACTCTGTGAGTCGATCGAGATGGATAGCGGCCAGGGGATGATCGACACTCTGTAACGCACGAAACATCCATCGACCCTCTTCGATCCAGCGTCCATGAAAGGCCAACAGAAATTCTGCAGATTTGACCGTAAGCGCATGAGCGATAAGAACAGCTTCTTTGTGTTCAGAAGTATCCAAGAAATCGTCCAGCCAGTCGGTCAACACGTAGCGGTATGTGGCGATATCCCGGCTTGTTATTGGTGGCGGTCCTTCCTCGAGTATCCTGCGAGCTTTCTCCCGAAGCGAATTAATGAAATCACCCCGATCCCTTAAGACAAGGCCCTCGGCATAGGCAGTCAGCGTGATAGGTTGCTGGTTCACAGTCGGCCGCTGGATCTTCGCGGTTGCATTACCTTTTGAAACAACCCATACTTCGATATTCCACCCATACTCATGAAAAGATTGACGATAAGATTGGATTTCATCGGGCATTACGATCAGCACGTCCAAGTCTGATCGATCCGTACCCTCACCCCTTGCCACGCTCCCAAACAGCAAGGCTGCGATGCAATCCGGAAATCGATTGTCAACGAACGTCTGTGCAGCTTCAATCCCGATCATCTCGTTTCCCTGCTAGTCGTAAGGAACCATGTAACCGCTTCGGCACAGAACTAACCGACAGATGTTCGAATTGTTCAGGTGAAAGCGGTTTATTGATGAATCGTTTAAATGGAGTTTCCACTCTCCTCATCAAACAGGTGGATTTTATCCAGATCGAAGAAGAGGTCCAATACATCGCCTTTGTCCGAGCGGCTGTCGGGCCGAGTGCGAACCTTGACGTTGCTGCCTCCGACATCCACCGTAAGGTACAGATCGCTGCCCATGGGTTCGCGCACCACGACCTCGGCACGACCGACCGATTGATCCATGTAGCCCGTTTGGCTGCCCGTCTCGCTCGCCGATCCCGCTGACGACGGCGCCTCATTGATGCCTATGTCCTCCGCGCGGACGCCCAGGGATACCTTCCGTCCTTCTGGTTGTTTTATCTGCTCTGCCATGGACGCCGGCACACCGCACGAAAAGCCCTCACCCACCACCCGCCAATCACCGCTCGCCGCCCGATCCAGCACACCCTTCAGCAGGTTGATGGGCGGACTCCCCACGAAACCGGCCACAAAGGTGTTAGCGGGGCTGTCGTAGATGGACTCGGGCGTGCCGATCTGCTGGATTTTCCCTTCCTTCATGACTACGATCCGGTCGGAGAGGATGAGCGATTCGGCCTGATCGTGGGTGACGTAGACGAAGGTCATTTCCAGGTCGCCGTGAAGGCGCTTTAGTTCCGTTCGCATCACGACCCTCAACTGCGCGTCCAAATTGGACAGCGGTTCGTCGAGGAGAAACACGCCCGGATCGCGGACGATGGCGCGGGCCAGGGCGACCCGCTGCCGCTGCCCGCCGCTCAGCGCCCGGGGCTTGCGGTCCAGCAGATGCTCGATCTCCATGGTCTTCGCCGCAGCCAGCACCAGTCTCTTCCGTTCCTCAGCCGGCACGCCCCGCATTTTGAGCCCGAAAGCGACATTGTCGAAGACGTGCATGTGAGGATAGAGGGCGTAGGTCTGAAACACCATGGCGATGTCCCGCCGCTCGGGCGGCACGGCCGTGACATTCCGGTCGTCGAACCACACCTCGCCCGCCGTCGGCGACTCCAGCCCGGCGATCATGTTGAGCAGGGTGGTCTTGCCGCAGCCCGACGGGCCAAGGAGCGTCAGGAACTCGCGGTCGGCGATGTCGAGTGTAACGTCGTCCACGGCCACCACGTCGCCGAAGTGCTTTGTAAGGTTGTTCAGTCGGACTCGTGCCAATGAAGTTACTCCTGATTTATCCAGTGATCTGGGCTGCCGGCCACTCGGTCGCCGATCAACCGGGCTGGCGGTCATCCTAGACGTCTGTCACTCGGATTGCCGGTCACCTAGTCAAATGTTTACCGCCTACCCGGTCACCGAACCTCCGATGCCTTGGATGATGAGCCGCTGGAAGATAAAGGACAGCACCAGGGGCAGGAGAATGACCAGCACGCCGCCCGCGGCGATGACGGTGAAGGGCACCTGCAGTTCCTGGGCGAAGTCCGACGCCAGCACCGTTACTGGCCTGGAGGCGATAGTGGTGGTGAAGAGCAGGGCGAAGAGGAACTCGCCCCAGGACGCGATGAAGGCGAAGATGCCCACGGCCACCAGTCCCGGCGTGGTGACGGGCAGAAAGACCCGCACGAGCGCGCCCAGCGGCGTGCAACCGTCGACCCGCGCGGCCCGCTCCAGGTCCAAGGGCACGGTCTGGAAGTAGCCCTTCAGGATCCAGATGGTGAAGGGCAGGGTGAAGGTCGTGTGGGACAGGATCACCGACAGGTGCGTGTCCAGCAGTCCGTAGCTCCGCATCAGCAGGTACATGGGGATCATGATGGCCACGCCGGGCACGCTGCGCGAACCCAGGTAGAAGAGCAGGAGCAGCAGGTTGCCGCGGAACGGCAGGCGTGCCAGGGCGTAGGCCGCCAGGGATCCACAGGTCAGGTTGAGCAGCATCACCGCCGTGCCGATGATCAGGCTGTTGACGATGGCCCGGGGGAACTGCCGGGCGATGGCGGCGCCCACGTCCGCCGACTGGCCTTCCACGTCGAAATAGAGGCTGTAATTCCCGATGGTGGGCTCCTCGGGCCACCAGTGTTGCTGTGTCACTTCCCGTTCGGGCATGAAACTGACGGCCGCCACCCAGGCGAAGGGCAGGGTCAGGTAGATTACGGCCGCCAGAGCGTAAATGTAGAGCGAGGCGCGTCGCCACATGATTGTCCCCTATCCCTGTACCAGTCCGCGGCGGTACAGCAACCGGATGTAGATGATGGCCAGGGTCATGGTGATCAGCGTGATCAGGTAGGAATAGGCGTTCGCCCCGCCGAAATCTAGACGCGCGAAGGCTTCCTTGTAGGTCTGCCAGGCGATCACGTGGGTGGCGTCGCCGGGTCCACCACCGGTGAGTGCGTAGATCAGGTCGAAGGCCCTGAAGCCATTCATCGTCTCGAAGATGGCCACGACGAGCACGGCGTGGTAGAGCCAGGGTAGGGTGATGAAGCGGAAGCGGTTCCACGACGTGGCGCCATCCACCCTGGCAGCCCTGTACTGTTCGGTGGGTATGGCCTGGATCGCCGCCAGAAAGATGATGCACGCAAAGGGCACGCTGCGCCACACGTGGGCGCCGATGGCGGCGTTCAGCGCGACAAAGGGCGAAGCCATGCCTGTATATACAATGTTGATACCGAAGAGGTAGTTGACGGCAGCGACCGAGTCCTCCAGCATGGCGTTGAATGCCCCGTAATCCCCGAGCAGTCCCACCCACATGAGGCCGTTGACCACGCCCGGGATTGCCCAGGGAATGAGCAGCAGCGCCCGCACCACGCCGCGGCCGCGGAAGGACTCGTGAAGCAGCAGGGCGATGGCCATGGCGATCACGATAACCAGCAGGACGGCCATGAAGGTGAAGTACAGCGAGATCCACAGGGCGTTCCAGAACTCGGAACTCGCCAGGATGGTCGCGTAGTTCTCCAGGCCGTGGAAGTACACCTGGTCGGGCCGGCGCAGGTTGTACCGGTGCAGGCTCATCCAGAAGGAAATGCCGATGGGGTAGGCGATGAAAGCGAGCAGCAGGATCACGGCCGGCAGGTTCAGCAGCAGGGGCAGGACGTCCCGCGTCCGCGACATGAGATGAAAGGGCTTGATTACGGTCATTTGTTCAGGACCATTCCGCGATCAGCTGGCGGCAGCGCCGCGCGATCCGGGCGAGGCCGTCGCGAGGGGACTGCTGTCCAAGGAGAACCTTCTGGATCTCCGGCTGATAGTAGATCTTGAAATCGGGGAACCAGGGCGCCTTGATGTTCTCCCTTGGCCGGACGTGCCGGGCCTGCTCCCGGATCTTGTCGATCTCGCCCCACTGCTCGGTCTGGGCGATGACTTCCGGATCGTCCAGCAGCGACCGGTAGGCGAATCCCAGTCCCCGCAGCCGGAACCAGCGCCGCGCCGTGTAGTATTCTCCGGCGGCGTCCTTCGCGCCCAGGAACTTCATCAACGCCCACGCGTCCTGCATCCGGTCTTCCCGGCACCGCGACGTCAGGCTGTACATGCGTGTCCAGCCCAGGGTGCCGTGCTGGTCAGCCGAGATCGAAGGCACCGGCGCCATCCGGTACACCTTCGCGTGCAGCGCATCGGACCCTTTTCGCTTCAGTTCCTCGTCCGCGGCGACCGAATTCCGGCGGTTGTTAGCGTATTCCAGGTCGTACTTGTTGAGAATGCCGTATACCTGCCTGCCGCCGGCGACATGATCCCGCATCTGTCCCACGGTCAGCGAGGAGGGCGAGATGATGCGGTGCCGGTTGATCCCGTCTGTGAGCCATTGGAGCACTGTTTCGGCCTGGCGGCCTTCGTCGTCGGGAAACGTGGGGTTGAGATCATCGTCAAACAGCGAAATCTCGCTTGCGTAGTTGAGGGTCCACCAGTCGGCGAACCCAAGTACGCTCTGCCGGAAGTTCAGCATGATCGGATATTCGATGACGTCCCCGTCTGGGGTGCGGATCCGGGCTTCCCGTACCTTGACGGCCTGTTCGGTCAACTCGTCCAGCGTCCGCGCCGGCGTGTCGAAACCCGCCGCCTCCAGCATGGCCGCGTTGTAGATCCAGATGTTGAAATCGGTATAGTAGGGCAGGCCGTACCGCTTTCCGCCGTAGGTCATGGACGACAGGTTATAGGGGAAGAGATCCGCCGTCGTCGCCGACGTGTCGGGATCGGCGGCCAGGAGATCGTCGCAGGGACGCAGCCAGCCGGCTTCGACCCATTCGGCGAAATCGTCGTCGCGGACGTAGCAGCATTCCATGGGCGCCCCGCCCACGTGCAGCGCCACCATCTTGTCGTGATAGTTGCCCGACACCGCGTTGTAGTCCACCTTGATGCCGGTCTGCCCTTCGAAGTAGTCCAGGTTTTCCCGGACCAGGCCGGGTTCGTAGACCCAGCCCTTGAAGATGACGCCGGGCGAGGGAGTTGGGTTGCAGCCCGCCATCAGGCCAAGGCCCGCGGCGGTCGACGACTGCAAGAATGCACGGCGCGTCATCCGGGTTTTCACGGGCGGTCGGTTCCTTTGGAAATGATCGACAGGTGAAGGTGCCACGCAGGTAAAATCGCCGCGCTAAGGGGCCCCGGTTTCAGCCCGCGCACGCCGGACAGAGGTCCGTGTCGGGGTCGTGGATGGGATCGCCACAGGCGGAGCACGGTCCGAGCGGATGCTCGTCGGGCTGGGTGCGCGTGCCGTGCTTGTACGTGATGGTCCGCCAGACCGTCTCGCCGTCCTTCGCCGAGTAGCACAGCCACCGCCCTTCCTTCTTGCCGTCGTAGGACTTGCCCACGTGGGGACCGTAGTCGCCTTCCCACTGTTTGGTTCCGTTCTCGTGCCAGCAGACGTACCAGCCCTCGTTGAGGCCGTTCTTGAACCTTCCCTCGCTCTTCTTGTTGCCGTTGCTGAAGTACTGGATCCAGTTCCCGTTCTTCACGCCCATCTCGTAATTGCCCTCGCTGCGCTTGTTGCCATTGGCGTAGTAGGTGATCCA
>JAJECR010000273.1 GCA_022821935.1 Candidatus Latescibacterota bacterium | reverse complement strand
GCCCTCCACGCCCACGAAGGCCTGGTCCAGGGAATGCCCGTAGTCTCCGCAGCCCGTGTGCCCGATGATGCCGATTTTCAATGCTTTGCTCCTGTTCCGATTCATCCCGGTAAAGGGAAGGGTCCGCGATCAGACCACAACCATGCGTTCGGCCTGGATGATCAGACGACGACCATGCGTTCGGCCTGGATGATAAACACCTGCGCGCCGCCCACCATGGTCGTTACCGCCTCGCCAAGTCCAAGCGCGTCGAGATGGGTGCCGATCTGTGCGACGTCGATGGCTTCCTCCCGGGCGTGGCAGTGGTTCTGGATGAGTTCGAGCACGGGTGGTACGCGCTCGTCATCCACCCCGATCAACAGGGTGACGTTGCCGGCGCGCAGAAAACCGCCCGTGCTCCCGATTTCGGTGAACCGGAAATCGTTGTCGATCAGTGCATCGGAAAGATGCCGGATGTCCCTCTTGTTGACGATTGCGATAAGGAGTTTCATGGCGCGCCTCCTGGTCCCAGTGTCCTTTTTCACGCCGTAACCGATTCGATGGCGTCTCCGGCTACGTTGATCATCCGGTCCAGCTCTTCGGCGGTGACGACGAAAGGGGGAGCGAAGTTGACACTGTCTCCGCGGCAACGGGTATAGACGCCGTTTTCGAGCATCTGCTTCACGATGCGTCCGCCGGTCTTCAACGCGGGATCGTAGGGTTTCCGGGATGCAGGGTCTTCCACCACCTCCACGGCGGCCATCAGTCCGATACCGCGGATGTCGCCCACGTGGGGCAGCGTCCGCAACGTCCGCAGGCCGTCCATGAGCCTTTCGCCCATGACCCTGCTTCGTTCAATGAGGCCTTCCTTTTCCAGGAGATCGAGATTCGCCAGCCCGACGGCGCAGCAGGTCGGGTGGCCCGAGTACGTGAAGGAATGGTTCCATTTCCGGTCCCCGGGGGCGTTCTGGATGCAGTCGTGAATCTCGTCCGACACGATGATGCCCCCGAGGGGCACGTACCCGCTGGTGACGCCTTTGGCGAAGGTGATGATGTCCGGCACGACATCCCAGTGGGACACGCCGAACCAGTGGCCGATGCGCCCGAACCCGGTGATCACTTCGTCGGCGATCATGAGCACGTCGTATCGGGTGCAGATTTCCCTGATCCTGGGCCAGTAGTCTTCCGGCGGCACGATGACTCCCGCGGCGCCCTGAACGGGTTCGCCGATGAAGGCGGCCACCGTGTCGGGACCTTCCCGCAGGATCGCTTCCTCGAGTGCCTGGGCTGCCGCCTCGCCGCATCCCACGCCGGGTTCCGCCGGCCTGTAGTGATAGGGATAAGGCGCGTCGATATGGACATAACCCGGAAGGCTCGATCCGAAGTCCGCCCAGTAGGCCTCCAGGCCGGTGGCGTTCATGGCGCCTATGGTCACGCCGTGGTAGGCGTGTCTCCTGGATATGATCTTGGTCTTGTCCGGCCGGTCGGCGCGTTGCCAGAAGTACCGTGCCGTTTTGATCGCGCTGTCGTTGGAGACCGCGCCGCCGGAGGTAAAGAACGTGTAATTCAAGGGTCCCGGCGCCAGCTCCTTCAGGCGATTCGCGAGGCGGACGGCCGGGACGTTCGTCGCCCCCGCGTAGCAGGAAAAGAACCCGAGTTCGACGATCTGGTCCGCGGCGGCGGCGGCCAGTTCGCGCCGCCCGTGGCCGACGTTTACGTTCCACAGACTCGAGAGCCCGTCGATGTAGTCGTTGCCCTCCATATCGGTGAGCGTGGACCCTTCGGCGCGGACGCAGATCAGGGGCTCGTCATGCTCGCTGCGGTGTTGCAGCGGATGGATCAGGTATGCGTCGTCACTCAGCAGTTGGTCGCGGTCGCTGTGGTTCATCGCGTGGTACTTTCTGTCTTGTGCTATTCGGGAAGGCGGATATTGGGAAATTGACAGGGTGCCGGACACCGGTTATGGTATATTATACGGAGAGCATGGTACACAATCAAGATGAATGAGAGGCAAAGCCCATGTCCGGCGAGCACACCCATCCCTGGCAGGACGGATACGAAGGCGCCGTGTCCCTGACCTTTGACGACGGGATGCAGTCCCAGCTGGACCGGGCCCTGCCGGTACTGGCCGAAAACGGTCTTCACGGCACGTTCTATGTCAATCCCCGGGGGGCGGACTGGCGCGGTGTGCTCGCCCCGTGGAAAGCCGTGGCGGCGGCCGGTCACGAAGTGGGCAACCATACGGTCAATCACCCCTGCTCCTGCGCGTTCAAGGAGACCCGCGCCGACTGTCTGGAGACCATGACTCTCGAAGATATGGAGTGGGAGATCGGCGAAGGCAGGCGACGGATATCCGAAGCCATACCGGAACAGACGGAGTTCACCTTCTGCTATCCCTGCTACCATGCCCACGTGGGCGAGGGCCCCGGCCGCCGGAGTTACGTTCCCGTCGTGGCCCGTCACCATATCGCCGGCAGAGGCAAGGGTGACTTCGCCAATCATCCCCTGACCGCCGATCTGCACCACCTCTATTCCTTCCCCGTGGAGCGCCGCGCCTCTTCCGAGATGATCGGCCTGGTGGAGGAAGCCGCAAGTCAGGGAAAGTGGACCGTGCTGACCTTTCACGGCGTCTCGGAAGGGCATCTGTCCGTGACGGAAGCCGATTTCAGCGGGCTGTGCGGCTATCTCCGGGAACACGGTGACCGCATCTGGACCGCGCCGGTCGTCGCCGTCGCCAAAGCGGTTCGCGACTGGAGGTCTGCCGAACCGAACCGGTCCGACGGTCCGATCCAGTCTAAGGGTACCGCGGCGCGCGCCCGGAACGAACCGTGAATTCCCGGACCACGCGGACTTCGCAGACGTCCCGGATGACCGTCCGTCCAATGCATTCCGAATCTTCCTCTGACCAACTCATACCGGCCCTTGTGGGTCCCACCGGCGCCGGGAAGACCGCAGTGGGTATTGAGCTTGCCCGGCGGTTCGGCGCAGAGATCATTTCGGCGGATTCGCGCCAAATATACCGGTACATGGATATCGGAACGGCCAAACCCACGGCGGACGAGCAGGCCGCGGCGCCCCACCACCTCATCGATATGGTCGATCCGGATGTGCGATTCAGCGCCGGCGAATACGGCCGCCTGGCCGGTGAAGCGATCCGTGAACTCGCCGGTCGAGATGTCCCGATCCTCGTAGTCGGCGGTGCGGGACTGTACATAAGGGCCCTTGCCGGTGGGCTATTCGACGCGCCGCCGATACCCCGGGAGCTCAGGCAACGCCTGGCGGCCGAATACCGGTCGGCGTCTACAGCTGAGCTGCATGGACGGCTGAGCGCGATCGATCCGGCGTCAGCCGTGCGTATACACGCGAACGACCGGCAACGAATCGAAAGGGCGCTGGAAGTCTACGACGCGACGGGCGCGACCCTGACGTCCTGGTTCGACAAACCCGTTCAGTCCCGGCGCCTGAAGGTGCGCCTGATCGGACTCAGGCGGGAACGCGCCGCCCTGTACGTGAGGATCGACCGCCGGGTCGACCAGATGATGGAATCGGGTTTCGAGGAGGAGGTCCGTGGCCTGATGGAGCGGGGGTATGGCGAAGGCACCCATGGTCTGACGACGTTCGGCTACGCGGAAATGCTCAGTTGCATCCGCGGCGAATTGACTGAAGACGCCGCCGTTTCGATCATACGGCAAAGGTCGAGGCAGTACGCGAAGCGCCAGTTGACCTGGTTCAGACAGACCCCGGACATCCAGTGGGTCTCCGTCGCCGAAGGGGAAGGCCCCGAAGACACCTGCGGGAAGATCCTTGAAACGTGTCCACGTCTGCTACCTTAGCAACAGCAGCTTGCGGGTTACGCCAGGTCCGTCCACTGATCCCCCGGTCGTCATTCGGCAGAAATAGACCCCGCTGGCTACTCGGCCGCCCGCATCGTCCCTGCCGTCCCACGTGGTGTTGAACGTGCCTTGCGTATGGGTTCCGTCCACCAGGGTGCGGACCTTACGGCCCAGTACATTGTACAGGATGAGGGACACTTCCCCCGGCCGGTCGACCTCATACCGGACGGTGGCCGGCCCTTCGCTCATATAAACGGGATTTGGAAACGTGGTGAGGGTCGCCGCGATCGGGCGGCCGCTCCCTGTGAGGCCGGGATCGTAGGTCGCCGTATACGCGTATTCGAATCCGGTTCCGGAGCGTTCAAGAGAAGCTGCCACGAGCATGAGGGTTTCGTACCGCGTCCAGTCGGGTATTTCGATTGTGACGCTTCCCCTGGTCGCGGGGACCGTCATGACCGTGTCCACCGCGCCGCTGCCCGCCACGGAAACCCCCCACTCCCCGGTTATCCCCGTGAACTCGATGCGCAACCCTCCGTGAAGGGAGGAATCCGGGACAAACCGTACATAGTTTGCGCCGAGGTGGGCTGGATAACGGGAGGCGGTGATCCGGGGGCCGTCGAACCGGTACGAGGCGGCGCCTGGCTGGAGAACGGGTTCGTGCAGGGCGCTCAGTTCAACCTGGGGATAGAGTGCGCCCTCTTCGTAGAACCGATCCGCGTTGGCCCGGCTCCCGGTAAAGACATTCCAGCTAGTGAATTCCTGGAAGGCGGACGCCAGATCGCTGCCGACGCTGCGCAATCCCTCGTCGA
>JAJECR010000143.1 GCA_022821935.1 Candidatus Latescibacterota bacterium | reverse complement strand
TGGCGGATGATGCGCAATACTATATCGGCGACTGCTACTATACGCAGAGCCTGTACACGCAGGCGCTCGATGCCTACGAGATGCTGTTGGCCGCGTATCCGGATGGAAACAAGGTGCCGGCCACGCTGTTGAAGATCGCCTTCATCAAGGTGGCCCGGAAGGAACAGCCCGAGGCGAGGTCCTACCTGGAACGGGTGATCAGCGAGTTTCCCGATTCCGAAGAAGCCCAACTCGCGCGGATGAGACTGGATCTGATGTCGGATGACTGACTTTATCAGAATGAAAGTTTTACTGCCTGGCCGCTTTTCGGCTTTTCTTCTGGATGTACGATACAAATACGCCTGTTGTAAAAATCTTTGTAAGGTGGAGTATGCTTTCATATATTGTACGCATGAGTCATCTATTATACGCATGAGTACTGAACGAGTAACGCACCCACGCGATAAGGAGTGCTAAAATGAAAAGATGGAGCAATACGACTTCGGTCCTGGCGCTTTGCGTGATGGTAGCCGTTCCCGCGTGGATTGGTGCCGGTTGCGCCCGGGGGCCTTCCGCGGAAGAACTGGCCGCCATGGAGGCCGCGCGGCAGCAAGCCATAGCGGATTCGCTCAGAGCGGTCCGCGCTGAAGAGGAAGCCCGTCTGGCGGCCGAGGAGGAAGCCCGGCGCATGGCCGAGGAACAAGCCCGTCTGGCGGCCGAGGAAGAGGCCCGTCGTCTGGCTGAAGAGGAGGCCCGCAAGGCTGCCGAGGCCCTGCATCAGGAGATGATGACCCTGTCCACCATCTACTTTGATTACGACATGTCTAACGTCCGGGAAGACCAGCTTTCGGCCATGGACGAAAACGCCCGCAAGTTGCGGGAGTATCAGCCCGAAGACATGGTGATGGTCGAGGGCCACTGCGATGAACGGGGCACGATCGAATACAACCTGGCGCTGGGTGAGCGGCGTGCTTCTGCGGTCAAGACGTACCTCGTGGATGCCGGCGTGGCGGAAGGCCGCATCGAAACCGTAAGTTTCGGTGAAGAACAGCCGGCGGTCATGGGCGGCGACGAAAGCGCCTGGGGACAGAACCGGCGCGCGGAGCTGAAACGCAAGTAAGCGCTCTCCGCATCACTGTATCGTAAATTGACAGGGGCGGCCGTAAGGTCGCCCCTTTTTTATCTCTTTCTGAGTGCCGGATTCCAGTTTTCACGGATCGTGTCGTGGATGAATGGCCTCATCCGGAAAAACGGGCCGGAACGTATTCCAGGTCAAATACGCGCGTTGAAAAAAACATTGTAAGATGAAGAAGGTGTTTATATACTTTTCGCGCAGGATGAAACAAATACCGAGCGATAAAACGGCAAGACTGTCCGGACCAGTACTGGATGAATAACGCCAACTCATGCGAAAGGAGTTTTTAATGAAACGATGGAGTAAACCGGCTTCGGTCCTTGCGCTCTGCGTTCTGGTCGCCGCTCCCGTGTGGATGGGCGCCTGCTGCGCCGTAACCCGTGGTCCTTCCGCGGAAGAGCTGGCCGCCATGGAGGCCGCGCGGCAGCAAGCCATAGCGGACTCGCTCAGTGCTGTACGCGCTGAAGAGGAAGCCCGTCTCGCGGCCGAGGAAGAAGCCCGGCGCATGGCCGAGGAAGAAGCCCGTATCGCGGCCGAGGAAGAAGCCCGGCGCATGGCCGAAGAGGAAGCCCGCAAGGCCGCCGAGGCCGAGGCCCTGCACCAGGAAATGATGACCCTGGCCACTATCTACTTTGATTACGACAGTGCAAACGTCAGGGAAGATCAGCGTTCGGCCATGGACGAAAACGTCCGCAAGTTGCAGGAATACCAGCCCGAAGGCATGGTCGTTGTCGAGGGCCACAGCGATGAGCGGGGTACGGTCGAATACAACCTGGCGCTGGGCGAGCAGCGCGCCCAGGCGGTCAAGACGTACCTCGTGGATGCCGGTGTGGCGGAAGACCGCATCGAAACCGTCAGTGTGGGTGAAGAGCAGCCGGTGGTCATGGGAAGCGACGAAAGCTCCTGGGCGCAGAACCGGCGCGTGGAGCTGAAACGCAGGTAAGCGCTCCCGGCGTATCCCGAGTCGTTGTAGCACCGCAATTGGACACAGGGGCGGCCTTATTGTATGGGCCGCCCTTTTCTATTGTGCTTCCGGCAGGAATGCCTTCCAGTTTTCATAGATCATGTTGTGGATGGCCTCGTCCGGAAACACGGGCAGGGACGTATTCCGTACGACGTCGTTCACTTTCCACTGCCCCGCGATGACCTGCGCCGGCGTGGCAGAGGGAAAATCGGAGCCGAAGATCAGCTTGTGCTCGACGCCATACTCCAGGGCGGACATGAAGGCCATGTAGTGCCGAAGCGGGCGGTAGTGCAAGGCTGATATGTCCGCGTAGAGATTCGGATGCTTCCGGATCAGCACCACGCATTCGTCTTCCCACGGATGTCCCATGTGGGCGATCATCATCCGGAGGTCCGGACAGGCTACCGCAATGTCCTCCAGCTGGATCGGATTAGCCCACTTGAGGGGCCCCGGCCGCACGAAGGAGGTGCCCTGGTGCCAGATGACGGGGATGTCAAGCGCCTCCGCTTTCCTGAACAGGGGTAAATACGCCGGGTCCTGGGGGTCGAAGTGCTGGTAGATCGGGGCGACCTTCAGTCCGCGAAGGCCAAGCTCGTTCACGTTGTATTCGAGTTGTTCGACGGCGTCTTCGTCGTTCGGATCGACGGAGCACCAGCCGATGAACCGGTCCGCGTTTTTAGCCACGAATCCGGCGACGAGTTCCTGGGGCACGTCCATCCCGCAGTAAGGCGCTTTCAGCCCGAACACCACCACCTTGTCGCAGTCTTCTGTCGCCTTCAGCAGCGTTTCGGGCGTGGAATCGAAGGCGTTTTTGTACCGGTCCTCGTGGCCGGCGTAGTATACGTCCTCGGACAGCCGCATCTTGGCCTTCTTTGCCGCGTAGGCGAACTCCACGAATTCGTCGGACATGTGGTCCGGGTACCACATCAGGTTGGTATGAATGTCGACTAGCATGGCTGGCTTGCCCCTGGGCTGGAGTGATTGTTGCCGCTGACGCAGGCGCGGATCATGTCCGCGGCTTCTTCCAGGCTGAAACAGGCGGTATCGACGGAAATCCCGGCTTCGCTGACGGCGGCCAGCAGGTTGCACAGGCCGGGCCGTCCCGGCGACCACGCATCACCGCCGTCCTCCGCGGCGAACAGGCGTCCCGGCGTGGTGTCCGCAACGATGGCGCCGTTCTCCATGACCAGGATCCGGTCGGTCAGACGGGAGATCAGGTCCATGTCATGGGTGATCAGAAAAAGGGTCGCCCCCGTATCCCGATAGCCTTTGAAAATCGTCTCGACCTGTCCGGCACTTTGCGGATCGAGGCCGGAAGTGGGCTCGTCGAGGGCGAGTACGGCAGGCTCCATGACGAGGATTCCGGCGATCGCGGTCCGGCGTTTTTCCCCGCCGCTCAGCGACAGGGGATGGCGGTGTGAAAAGCGGGCCGGATCGAGGCCGACCCGCTGGAGCGCCCGGTTCACCATGCCGGGAATCTCCGATGCCGCAGCGCCCATCTGCCGGGGGCCGAAGGCCACGTCGTCAAAGACGGTTTC
This sequence comes from Candidatus Latescibacterota bacterium, assembly GCA_022821935.1. Lineage (GTDB taxonomy): Bacteria > JAAXHH01 > JAAXHH01 > JAAXHH01 > JAAXHH01 > JAAXHH01. Next base: position 3,527 of record JAJECR010000143.1, on the reverse strand, counting down.
CTCGAACAACTGGGCCTCGGGAAACTGGAAAACCAGCCCCACCTTCTGGCGCAACTTCCGCAGGTCGGTCTCCGACGAGGATACGTCCCCGCCCGCTACCCGAACCGTACCCGAATCCGCTTTCAGCAGGCGGTTGAGGTGCTGAATCATCGTGGACTTACCGGAACCGTTCGGTCCGGTCAACGCGACGCACTCCCCGGGGAAAACCCGCGTGGTCACGTCGCGCAACGCCGGGATCTCCAGGGATGTGCCGGGGGAGTAGGTATGGCATACCCGGTCGAATTCGATAATGGGCCGCGGGGCTACCGGCCGGTCGGAAGGAAGTCCGTCCGGCGTAGCGGCGGATCCTGCGGTTCGCGACGATGTTGCGGCGGATGCCGCGGTGCGTGCCGGGGAATGGGCCGCGGCCGGTTGGGTGTATCTGCCCCGTTCCCTGTCGGTCGGCGGCGCTGGTTTCCGCTCCGAGATCCACTGAACCAGGGATTCCGGATGGACGGTGCCGTCGGGCACTTCAACGCCGCGAGCCCGCAGGGCGTCCGCCAGCCGTTTGGCAAGCGGTGCCTCGAGTCCGTGCGCCGCGAGGCGTTCAGCATCCTGGTATACTTCCTCAGGAGTGCCTGCCGCGGCGACGTCCCCGTCCGCCAACAGCGCGATGCGATCCATCCGGGCGGCTTCCTCGGGGGACTGCGTGATGAAGACCACGCTCAACCGGTATTCGTGCACGATGGCCATGAGGAGGTCGAGTATGTCTCTCCGGTCGCCGGGATCCAGCGAAGAGGTGGGCTCGTCGCAAATGAGATACCGGGGACGCATCGCCGCCACGGAAGCGATGGCCAGCCGTTGTTTTTCGCCACCCGACAGCCTGTGTGGAGGGTTCTGTCGGTACTTTGCCAGGTGAAACCGGTCGAGGGCCCACGCGACGCGCCGTTGGATCTCCCGGGACGGCAGGCCGAGGTTCTCGAGTCCGAAGGCCACTTCCCGTTCCACCGTGGTCGAGACCAGCTGGTTGTCCGGGTTCTGAAAGATCATCCCGGCCCGTTGATGGACCTGCCACTTGTTACCTGGTTCGGCCGTGTCCAGACCGTCCACCAGGACCCGGCCGGACTGGGGCACGATCAACCCGTTGAGACAGCGGGCGAGGGTGCTCTTCCCCGAGCCGTTGGGACCGATTACGGCTACGCTTTCGGATTCGGCGATCTCGAGGGACAGGCCCCGCAGCGTGGGGACCTCGTTTCCCGATTGGCGGCGGTAACTGAAGGTTACGTCCTCGGCGACGATCACGGCAGAGCGTCCAGGTCCAGGCGCCCGGCGGCCTGGTGGACGGCCGCGTACACGTCGGCGAGCGGCATCCCGGTCTTTCGGGCGGCCTGGCGGCAGTCCTCGTATTCCGGGGTATAACGCCGTGCGTCGCCGTGCCGCGCGATCTTGATCCGGATCGCGCCGTAGCGGGTTTCGACCGTTGCTTCGTTTCGGGGCAGCACGTTCCTGGAGACCGGGTAACTTCGGAGGCCTATCGTGGTCGTTTCCTTGAAAATCACCTCGGACAGCCGGCCGGCCAGGGCGGGTGGCGCCAGCACGGTGAGCAGTACGCCCGGCCTGCTTTTTTTCATGATTACGGGCGTCAGGAAGGCGTCCAGCGCGCCGGCTTCGAGCAGCAGGTCCAGCACGTGACCGTAGAACTGCGGATTCATGTCGTCAATCTGCGTTTCCAGAACCCGCACGGATTCCCTATCGACCGGCCGGGTGACTTCACCCACGCACAGACGGATCACGTCTCCACGATCGCGGCCGGCGTCATTGCCGCCGTAGCCTGCCGTCCGAAGCGTGAAGCCCGACCCGTGCATCGATCCCTCCGATAAAGCGGTCAAGACGGCGCATCCCGGCAGGTCGACGGGGGCGCGGTCGACAGGACGTATGGCTTCGCCCCGCATCAGGGCGGCCAGGAGGGGCGAAGTGGCGTCGATTCCGGCGGCGAAGGGCAGCGCCTCGTGGTAAATGGCGTCGATGCCGTGAAGATGAAGGGCGTTGCAGAGGACGAGGATACGCAAGGCCCCGTGGCGGCCGCCCAGATCCTCCCCTGTCGGTGCGCGGCCTTCTGCCCCCCAAAGCTCGTTCACGTTCTCATCGAGATGGCCGGTCACCCTGGCGAGCAGGTCGCCGGCCGGCGTGTCCGCTCCGCCTCCCGGTATGGCCCGCCAGGTCTCAGGTACGGACGCCTCGACGTACGAAAGGGAGGCGTACGTCACCTGTGCCCGGTCGGCCCGTCCCGTCGCGACGTTGATCTCGCAGTCCACGCCATGGTGGCGTCGCAGGGCCGCTACAAGCGCGTCCCGGTCCGTACCCGCGTCGATCAGCGCACCGAGCAACATGTCCGCGGTAAAGCCGGATAACTGGTCGAAGTAACCCGCCACAGCCATTGGACCGCCGTCCCTATTCGTGCTTCCGGTTGATCAGGCCCGCCGCGTAACCGGCGTTGAACCCGCCGTCGATGTTCACCACCGTGACGCCCGAGGCACAGCTGTTCAGCATGGCCAGGAGCGCCGCCAGTCCGTTGAAACTGGCGCCGTACCCCACGCTCGTCGGCACGGCGATCACCGGTCTGGAGACCATCCCGCCGACCACGCTGGGCAAGGCGCCCTCCATGCCCGCCACGACGATGAGCACCGACGCGTTCATGATGGCGTCGCGATGGGAAAGGAGGCGGTGTATACCGGCCACCCCGACGTCGAAGAGGCATTCGACGCGGTTGCCCAGGACCCGGGCGGTCACCGCGGCCTCTTCGGCCACCGGGATATCGCTCGTGCCCGCCGAGACGACCAGGACCTCGCCGATGCCCTGGTCCCGCCAGGACTCCTGGACCACGATCGCCCGTGCCGTCTCGTGGTACTCCGCGGAGGGACACCGGTCCGTCACGGCTTCGTACATGGCCGGGGTCGCTCGCGTGGCGAGCAGGTCGCTGCCCGACGCGACGATGCGTTCCGCGATCGCGGCCACCTGTTCGTCGGTCTTCCCCGTGCAGAAGATCACCTCGGGGAACCCGCATCGCAGCGCCCTGTGGTGGTCCACCTGCGCAAATCCGAGGTCCTCGAAGGGCATGGACCGCATCCGCGCGGAAGCCTCGTCCACCGACAGGTCGCCCGATCGGACCTGTTCGAGCAGTTGCCTTATCTGTGATTCGTTCATAGTTCTCAACTGTATCCGGTAAGCAAGTCTATGCTTCCGAATGCGTTCTGAGCGCCGGAGCTGTTTCTGAGCGCCGGAGCTTTCAGGGATTGACGCCGTACTTCCCGTTGCGGCTATGTTCCGTCCGCCGCATCCCCGTCCATGACTTCGGCATCTAGTACTTCGATGCGTGCGCCCGAAGGATTGCGCTCCTGTTGCAGCCGGGCGGCCACCGCCTCGGCTTCGCGCATCACGCGCAGCACGTTGTGTCCGAGGATCTTCATGATATCCTCGTCCGAGTACCCCCGCCGGATCAGTTCGGCCGTCAGATCGGGATAGGTGGATACGTCCTCCAGCCCCACAAT
>JAJECR010000157.1 GCA_022821935.1 Candidatus Latescibacterota bacterium | reverse complement strand
CGGCGCGGATGTCATGGTGGGGTTTCCCGGGGAAACCGACGCTTCCTTTCAGCGCATGTACGACTGGCTGGACCGCCTGCCCTTCGCCTATTTCCACGTGTTTACCTATTCGAAACGGGACCACACCCGGGCCGCCCGCATGCCGGACCAGGTACCCGCGCCTGTTGCCCGGGAACGGAGCCGGCTGCTTCGGGCCCTGAGCGACCGGAAATCGGCGGCCTACAACAGCCGTTTCAGGGGCAGGGTCCTGCCCGTGCTGGTGGAGGAGGAATCGGATGGCCCGCATGGCCCGCGCGGTTCAGGCATTGACGAAAGGACCGATCAGGACGGGCGGGTCATGACGGGAAGGACGGACCACGGGCTCAGGATGCGGTTCGAAGGCGGCGCGTCACAGTCGGTCGACACGTCACAGTCGGTCGACGCGTCACAGGCGGTCGAGGCGGCCCAGGCGGTCCGGATGAATACATTCGTCGAAGTGGAAGTGGTTTCGACAGACGCTGAAGGCGCCGCGGGCCGGCTTTACGAACCCGCCGCCATCCCCTGAAATGAATTGACACGGTTCGCTGCCGGCCCTTATATTGACGGTGAAAATCATTCGCGCCAGTAGCTCAGCTGGATAGAGCGACGGCCTCCGGAGCCGTAGGTCAGAGGTTCGAATCCTCTCTGGCGTATCTCGCGTCGAATCAGCCCTGCCCCTTATCCTGGCCATTGTCGTCTTCTTCGGCCAGGTAGAGTTCGTTTTTCAACAGATAACGGACCGTGGACGCATACCAGCGGGTTTCGCGTTGGACCCTCGAGGCACGCTTGGTGGGAACGCCCTTCTCATTGAGCTCATCGGCGATCTTGCGCAGGCTCCTGCCCTCGGCGCGCCAGGCCCTGACCCGCCTGATGATCTCCTGCTCTTTGGCGTTCGGCACCAGTTGGTTGCCGGAAAGGTCGTAACCATAGGGGGTTACGCCGTACGCGAACCGATTGTTCTTCTTCATGCGGATCGCGTTTTTCGTCCGTTCGGCGGGCAGGTCGTGGGCCATGCCGGCCAGTACCGCCAGCGTGCTCATGACCACCTGGCCCGTTTCCCCGTCGGTCCGGACAGACAGGCCGTCGAGGTCGAGCACGTGGCATACGACCCCCGCGCCGGCCCAGGCCTTTAGGCAGCGGGACGTTTCCGACGCCGACCTGAACAGCCGGTCGAGACGCCAGATCACGATGTGCTGGATGCCCTTCGCTTCGACCATGTTGACCAGGTCCCGCCCGCCCAGGCGTTCTTCCAGCGGAATGAACGCCTCGACACGGACGTCGAGGACCACCAGCATGACATCAAGGCCGTTTTCCGCGCAATAGGCCCGGAGCCGCTTTTCCTGGTCCGCCCTCCTGAAGGGATGCTTGCGCGTCTCCATCGGGCCGACCCTGATATAGCATACCGCCTTCTTCATCCGGCGCCTCCTGGACGGTTTGAGCCCAGCTGTTTTGATGTACGCTTCATGACTAAACATATTTTGTGTCTTTTGGCGATCCAAGGACTTTTTCGACACCGCCCGGAATGGGCCGGAAATCGACGTAAACTTTTTGCTTGCTTGGCTTAACATGCCCCCCTATATTAGAGCGGTGCTGCAGAAGTGGGCGAAGTAGTGCCCGCTTTTTTTATGTGGATTTTGGGATGAATCGTGAAATTACGCGATGGAAACTGACCGCGATTCGATTGTCCGGAACGTCTCGTCACTCGCCATGCCGCTTGTTGACGAAGCCGGTTTCGAATTGGTGGATATGGAGCTGGCAGGGAGACAGGGCAGTTACATCCTGAGACTGCTGATCGACAAGCCGGGCGGCGTCACGATCAACGACTGCGTGGCCATAAACCGTGAATTGTCCTGCCTGCTCGATATGGAAGACCCCATCCCGTCCCGCTATACGCTCGAAGTCTCGTCACCCGGGCTGGATCGGCCCTTCAAGACAGAAAGAGACTACCAACGGGCCCTCGGCAAATGGGTCAAGGTGGTGACCGACGACGGCGATGGCGGATCGGTTACCCGCGTGGGATGTCTCGAGGGTATCGAGGACGGTGCAGTCGAGATCGTCTGCGGAGAGGAGAAGCATCGTATCTCCTTCGCAAGCATCAGGAAAGCCCACCGCGAGCTGGAACATGGATGGGATAAAGGTTAGGAGAGGGAGCCCCAGGTAATGAATTACGAGGTTATTGAAGCGCTGGCGCAGATCATTCGAGAGAAGAACGTGGACCGGGATGTGGTCTGGGACACGGTAAAGACAGGCCTGGTCACGGCGGCGAAGAAGCGGTTCGGCACGGGCGACGACAACGTCGAGGTGCGTATCGACGAGAAACTGGGCACGATCGAGATGGCCGCCGTATGGGAAGTCGTGGACGAGGTGGAGGACCCCGAGACGCAGATCACCCTCGAAACCGCGCTGGACATAAGCCCGGAGGCGGAACTCGGCGGCCGTGTCGAACAGCCGCTGGCCTTCGACGACTTCGGGCGCAACGCGATCCAGTCGGTGAAACAGGTCGTCGTGCAGCGCGTGCGGGAAGCCGAGCGGGAAAACGTCTTCGAGCTCTACAAGGACCGGGTCAACGAGATCGTGATCGGAAGCGTCCAGCAGGTGGACCGGGGCAATATCATCGTCAAGATCGAGCGCACCGAGGCGCTGCTCCCGTGGCGCGAGCAGATCCGGAGGGAAAGGTACCGGCAGGGCGAGACCATACGCGCCTTCATACTGGACGTGCAGAACGCCATTAAGGGCCCCCAGGTCATTCTATCGCGAAGCTGCGAGGCTTTCCTGGAACTCCTGTTCAGGATGGAAGTGCCGGAGATCCACGAGGGCATCGTGGAAATCAAGGCGTCGGCGCGGGAGCCGGGCGACCGGTCCAAGATCGCCGTGCTGTCCCATGATGACCGGGTGGACGCTGTCGGCGCGTGCGTGGGCATGAAAGGCACGCGAGTACAGGCGGTTGTCCGCGAGCTTAACAACGAGCGGATCGACATCGTGCCCTGGAGCAACGATCCCTCCTCCTTCGTAACCCAGGCGCTGCGCCCCGCCGAGGTGGCCCAGGTCCAGATCCTGGACATTGAAAAGAAGGACATGCGCGTGGTGGTCGAGGATGACCAGCTTTCACTGGCGATTGGAAAGGCCGGCCAGAATGCCCGGCTCGCCGTGAAGCTCACCGGATGGAATATCGATCTGATCAAACGGTCCGATCTGGAAAAGCAGCTCATTTCCGAAACCTTCGGTGAGGTTGATGCCGATGCGGACGGAGACGGATCGCTCGC
>JAJECR010000266.1 GCA_022821935.1 Candidatus Latescibacterota bacterium | reverse complement strand
CACCGCGGGACGGATGCCGAAATGGTCTTCAACGTGTCCGGCGAGGGATTCGGCGTTCTCTTGCCGGGGGTCGCAGGCCACCACGGGTTCGAAACGGCAAAGCCCGGCGCGGTGCAGTTCCGCCAGGCCGTAGAGGTGCCGGTGGCCCATACCGCCGCAGCCCACCAGTCCCAGTCTGATCTTTGACATGATCACTCCAGTGTGTCGTTGGATTCCCTGGCGATATGCCCGTAAGTCCACGTCCCGATGCGGGCGTATCGGAACGACTTATAATAGGGGGTCGGCATCCGCGTGTCAAGGCTCCGGACAAGACGGAACCGGCTCTTTGGACAAAGTAAAATCGGCCGCTCGAAAGAGGCGGGACCGACTCTCCGGACAAAGCGCGACAGACTCTCCGGACTAAGCGGAACCGGCCCTCCGGACGCATACCCCGCTTGTCTCCCGGGGCCCTGGCCGTTATATTGGCATCGAGACCGGCTACGGGTGTTTCGATGTGCAGGCACCATGTTCCCCGGATGCCACGCGTTGATATCGTCGTATATTAAATGCAGTGATACCTGCGAAAAGGAATACCATGCTGAGACTCATCTTTGCCGTGGCCGCGACGGCGGCGCTCACCGCCTTCACCTGGCACAAACGCAAACTGGTCCGGGCGATGGCGGAAGAACTGCTCGACAGAGGCATCGAACTGACCGTCAACAACAGGTTCTGGCCCTCGAAGTCCGGGCGGGATACCGATATCCCCATCGTCTATGTCACAGACGGCGGCTCGAAATACCATCAGTTCGACTGCCGATTCCTGAATGGCAACGCCAAGGCCATCGCCATTGACAAGGCGGAGGAGGCATACGCCCCGTGCGGAATCTGCTTTCCTGACGGATATGTACCGCGATCCACGGCGACCGGGTCGGCGTCTCAGCCCAGGGCCTGAACCAGGTCGTCGATCAGGTCCTCCGCCGCTTCCAGTCCGGTGGACAGGCGAAGCAGGTTAGGGGCCGTGACCGAACCGGGCCCCTCAATGGACTGCCGGTGTTCGATCAGGCTTTCGACCCCGCCCAGGCTGGTGGCGTTCCGGATCAACCTGACCCGGCTTGCGACACGCAGCGCGTCCTCCCGCGTACCCCTGATTCGCAAAGACAGCATGCCGCCGTACCCATCCATCTGCCGGCTCGCCACGGCGTGCCCCGGGTGATCGGGGAGGCCGGGATAGTCAATGCCCTCGATCCCCGGATGACCGGCCAGCGCCACGGCAATGGCCTCCGCGTTGGCGACGTGGCGCGCCATGCGGCATCCCAGGGTCCGCAGCCCGCGCAGGACCAGCCAGGCGTTGAAGGGCGACAGTACCCCGCCGGTAATCGTCCGCACCCGCCGTGCCCGCTCGACCCGGTCTCCGTCTTCCCGAAACACGAGCGCGCCGCCCTGCACGTCGCTGTGGCCGCCCAGGTACTTGGTCATGGAATGCATGGCGATGTCGGCGCCGTGCTGAAGGGGCCGCTGCACAACCGGGGTGGCGAAGGTGTTGTCAACGGCCAGCTGGGCGCCGGCGTCGTGCGCGATATCAGCCACCGCGCCGATGTCGATGACGTCCATGGCCGGGTTTGAAGGGGTCTCCGCCCACAGCAGCTCCGTGTCCGACCGCATGGCGCGCCGGACCGCGTCGAGGTCGGTCATGTCCACGTCGCTCACCTCGATGTTCCAGTTCGGCAGGAGTTCCCTGCTGATCGCGCGGGTAACGCTGTACACGTCTTTGTGCATCAGCACGTGGGCGCCCGGGGCGAGGACCTGCACGCAGCCCGTTACCGCCGCCATGCCCGACGCGTAGACGAGCGACTTTTCCCCATCCTCAATGGCCGCGAGGGCGTCTTCCAGCCGGTCCTGGTTCGGGTTGCCCATGCGGATATAGACGTGGTCGCGGGTCGCCTCGCCTTCCGGCGTGTGCTCGAAGGTGGTCGAGAGGTGGATGGAGGGTGAAACAGCACCTGACGATGGTTCCAGTCCGCCGCCCGAGTGGACCAGCAGCGTTTCCAGTTTCATGAGTTGCTCCCGTTAGGATCCCGTATACGAGCTTGGATCACCCGTTTCAAGCTTGGATCACCCGTTTCGAGCTTGGACCGCGTGCTATCCGCAACAGGCCTGCGAATCAGACGAACCTGCCTGCCCGGAGAGCCCGGAGGCGTCCGCCGTTTCCTGTACGGGGCAGCAGGCCTCTTCGCCCCGCGCCTCGGGTTCGTCGATATCCCGGTTCAACACGTAGATCTCCCATTCCCGGCCGTCCGGGTCTTTCACCCAGAACTTGTCCTGGTTGGCGTGACAGCAGTCGCAGTCCATCTCTTCCCTGATTTCCAGTCCTGATGCCCTGATCCGCACCAGGTGTCGCAGGACCGATACGTGGTCCCGGACCTCGATCCCATAATGGTTCGTTGCGTCGCCCGCGGCTTTCCGGCCCGTATACAGGGCCAGGTTCAGCGGCGCGATGGACGGGAGGAACTTGACGTAACCGGGCCTGGTCTTCACTGGATCCTCGCCAAAGAACCGCTGGTAGAACGCAACGCTTTGTTCCAGGTCTTCGACGGGAAAGGACAGGTGGATCTTGGGATAATCTGACATAATTCCTCCATATTGCGGTATGGTAACTACGAACGGGTCCTTCCGGATGCACCGGTTCCGCATGCAACGGCCGGTGATTCAACAACAGGCGGTAAGCAGGCGGACCAGGTCGCCCACCTGCTCGGGCCTTACCCGGTAGTAGATGTACCGCTCTTCGCGGCGGGACGCCAGCAGCCCCGCGCGGCGCAGGACGTCCAGGTGGTGGGACAGGGTAGCCCACGGCACGTCGATCGCCTCCTGGAGACTGCCTACAGTATCGCCTGCTTCGCCTTTCCTCACGAGATGATAGAATATGGCCAGCCGTGTTTCGTGGCTCAATGCCTTGAAGGCTTCGGCGTGTTTTCGTTCGGGCTCGAGGACCGTGGCGGCTGATTTCACTTTAATCATTTCCATATTTCCAAAAATATAGAAATCATGTACGGATGTCAAATCTTTTCTTGCCATCTTGCCGTATCGGGACAACGCGCCGCGACGGGCCTGCGGATATCCCCTTCCGACGCTTCCTTTGAACCTTGACAGCCCGCCGGGGCGAGGTGCATTTTGGGAGGGTAATCCTCACCGGATTCCCTTTACAGCAGTGCCGACGGCGGAAAGGCTGTTTAATGAAACTCACGCTCAGCCATGTCTTTGAC
>JAJECR010000246.1 GCA_022821935.1 Candidatus Latescibacterota bacterium | reverse complement strand
CGGCGGCATATCAGGAAGTACCTCATGTTCACTGGCATGTGTTCCCACGGTACACCGACGATGGGCACTTGGTCGTGTATCCGAAGGAACTTGCCGATCGAGCACGTCTAGTAAAGTCGGCGGATTCATTAAAGGACATTGCGCAGCCGCTGGTGGAGACGCTCAAGGACGACGTTAAGTAGGCCGCCACGCATCAGCTTGGGACCTGCTGGAGCGGCACTTGCCAGACCGCCAGGTGGATACAATGCCTTGCGCCTCCATAAACAACTTCAAGATGTTCTACGATGTTCGCGGTGAGGGTGAGGCCGCGTGAGAGGGCATGGAAAGAGAACGGAAAGCGGCGGAAAAGAGACAAAAGGCGGCGGATAAGAAAAGACGAGTATCTTGAAAAAGAAAGCGCGCCAGGCAGGGCTAGGCGGCCGGACAGATGCTGGATAGATCCATGACGCCACATGACATCGACTGCGTTTTCTGTCGCATAATACGAGGCGAGTTGGATTCAGCTACCATATACGAGGACGAATCAACCCTGGCGTTCATGAATCTACACCAGAGCAACGAAGGGCATGTCCTGGTTGTGCCCAAAAGGCATTTCGAACAGATCTACGATCTTGACGAAGAAACTGCATCCGCGCTTGCCAACACGGTCTGCAAAGTCGCCCGGGCCGTCCGCCGTGTTTACGCACCGGATGGGCTATCGATCTGGCAGTCCAATGGCCCCGCGGCATTTCAGGAAGTGCCTCATGTCCACTGGCATGTACTCCCTCGATATAACGACGATGGACTTCTCGTTGTCTATCCGAAGGAGCTTGCAGGACGCGCGCGTCGAGAATACTCGTTGCAATCGCTGAAGCGCATTTCAATCCCTTTGATTGAAGCAGTCAAGAAAAAGTAGCATTACTGCCGGTAAGGACACCCCATGAAGATCACCGAGATCGAGGTGCACGAGATCACCCTCGAGTACGAGGACTGGATCTCGTACCAGCTCAACCATTTCTATGGTCCGGCGAAGCGGACGGTATACGTCGCGCACACCGACGATGGACTGATCGGACTGGGTGAAGGACACGATACGGAGCCGGATGAAGTGATCGAGCAGTACATCGGGACGAATCCTTTTGACTGGGTCGGAGACGAGACTTCTCTCGCGCTCGGCACGGCGATGTACGACCTGATGGGCAAGGCTGCGGGCGTACCGGTCTACAAGTTGATCGGACAGAAGGTTCGATCATGGGTGCCGGTAGGGAGTTGGACGGTTTCGACCCATCCGGACCGCATGGCCGAAGCGGTGCGGGAATACTCGGCTCAGGGTTACACCTGGATGAAGTACCACCTATCACCCTTCGAGAACGTCATGGACCAGACCGAGGCCATGCAGGCGGTGGCGCCCAAAGGGTTCAAGATCCACTATGATTTCACCATGCACGGCACCGACGACCACATGCCCGAACTCCTGGACAAGCTGGAGCGGTTTGAAGTAGCCGGCTGCTTCGAGGATCCCCTGCCACCGGGGGACATCCAGGGTTACATCGAGTTGCGCAAGCGTTCCAGACTGCCCATCGTGCTGCACCATTTCCCCACGGAGGCGACCTACGAAGTGTTCATGAAGCCCGCGGATGCCTACATGCTGGGGCACCAGAAAATCGGGATAGCGATGAGCCGGGCCGGCCTGTTTGCCGCGGACAACAGTCCGTTCATGCTCCAGAACGTGGGCGGAAACATCACCCGGGCCATGACCGCCCATATGATGGCGGCCTTCCCCTCCGCGAACTTTCACTTCATCAGTACGACAGAGACCTGGAAAAGCGACGTGGTCGCGGAACGGTTGGAGCCCGTCAACGGATTCGTACGGGTACCGGAATCGCCCGGGCTGGGCGTCACACTGGACCGCGATGAACTGGAGCGCCTCAAAGGCCTGCGACTGCCCTGTCAGGATAAATGGATCATCCGGTCGCGGTTCGAGAACGGCACGCGGATGTACAACATCGCCGATCCGGAGGATTCGCTTTTCATGGTACGTCCCGACAGGCGCCGAGGGATGGTCCCCATGAGTTACGACGCGCCCATTACCACAGAATACTGGGACGACGACGGTACAAGCGAGTACCGGGAGATGTTCGCGAGAATCGAACGGGAAGGCGTCGTGCTCGAAAAGTAGCTGCACCATCCCACCGAAGAGACGGCCATGCAAAAACCGAAACTGATCCACTACAACGACGCACGTCACTACAGCATCTATCGCTACGACCCGCCGATGAGCGTACACCAGTGGCGGCAGCCCGTGGACGAGATCCTCGGAACCGAGGTGGATACGCTGGTCTACGGCCTGGGTTCGGGCGAGACCTTCCTCCATGGTACGCAGGTCGGACTGAAGTGGGGAGAAGGGGTCGAGGAACACAACATGAGCATGATGTGGTGGCGTGCGACGAAGAACCTGAACCTGGCGCTAGAGGCCGGCATCGATCCCCTCGCCGTGGCGGTGGACAGGGCGCACGAAAAGGGTCGCCACATCCTTGGAAGCCTGCGGATGACCGAGCCCACTTCCCCGAAGGACGATAATCCCTATATGCTGGGACGCCTCAAGCGTGAGCGTCCGGAGGTCATGATCGGCGAGCATCATCCCGATTACCCCCGGGCGGCCGGTTGCGCGGACTACACCCGCGAGGAAGTGCGTGCGGAGCGGCTGGCCGTCATCGAGGAGGTGTGCGGCCGTTACGGCATGGATGGGCTGGAGTTCGACCCATATGTGGGCGTGTTCTTCAAGCCTTCCGAGGTGCGGGAGAAAACGCCCGTGCTGACGGAGTTCATGCGGGAGGTACGACGCCTGCTCGACCGTCTCGGCGAAGCGCGGGGCGAGCCGCTATGGCTTGCCGTGAAGACGCGATGTACCGAGGAGGCGAACCTCGCGTTGGGCATGGACGTGCGCGGGTGGCTGGAGGAGGGTCTGCTGGACATCGTCGTCCCCTGGACCGAGAGTTTCCTCTTCGACCAGGAGATGCCTGTCGGGTGGCTGGTCGATGCCGCCGCCGGATCGGAGACCCCGGTCTACCCCATGCTGGGCCGGTCGCCGTACGACGACCGCCACCACCTGCCGACGATCGAGATGTACCGGGCCGCGGCCGCCAATTACCGTGCCATGGGAGCCGACGGCCTCTACCTATCGGACCTGCCGTGGCCGCACACGGAACGCGAATACCTGATCTTCCGCGAGATGAGCGATCCGGATATCCATCTCCGGAAGAAGAAGCATTATTTTCCCGCGCCCAGTGAACCCGACCCCGAGCCGCATGCGCCGAAGCGGCATCTCCCGGTGGACCTGGAGGAAGGAGTACCCGCACGGGTGCCGTTCCTGGTCGGGGACAGGTTGGACGAAGCCCGGAACGACGACGAACTCGAAGGCGCGACGCTGGGCGTTCGTATCGGACACTGTTGCCCGGAGGACGAAATCTCGTTCCGGTTCAACGGCGAGACCGTCACGCCGTATGAAACCAATCATGTCTACAGCGGAACAGTTTCCTATACGGCTGTAAGAAGCGGACTTCCAGAACGGCTGATGACCCACTTCTGGTTCACATTCAAACTTCCCATGGATTTGGTTCGCGAAGGCCAGAACGAAGTAGAGGTCGTGCTGGAACGGCGATTTACCGGCATGGGCGGGGTCCGCGTATTGCACCAGGTCGAACTGATCGTGGATTACGACGAACCCCGGGTACCGGTAGGCGGGCAGATGTGATCTCGGGGGAGGGCACTTAATAAAACAGAAGCTTCAAGACCGCAATATAGTTTCAAACTGTTTATCTGCTAATCAGCAAGGATCAATGCCATGAGGCTCGGTGCGGTACAACCCCACATGTCGGATTCGATAGACGAAAACGTCCTGGCGATTTCCAAGTGGATCCACAGGGCCTCCGAGTCCGGTGCCGACGCGGTGGTGTTCCCGGAAATGATGCTGACGGGTTATGACTTTCACATAGTCGAACTATTCGATACCTCCGACTGGCAAGCACCGGTCGATGAAGCACTGGACGAACTTACTAACGTGGTCGACGCCGCTGGAGTCAGCGCCCTGGTCGGTTCTCCATATCGATACGACAGTGGCCACCTCAACGCCCTACTGCTACTCCGACCCGGCAAAGGCGCCGTTCTAGCTGGCGCAAGGTCTCATTTACCTGTGGGGGACAGAAATCGCTTGGGATTTGTAGAACCTAAGGACCGTTTTCCTGTGACCGTTCAGGGTATTGCATTCGGCTCGGTTTTTTGTGATGAGGTCCACTATCTCGACTACACACAGGGAAAGGGACTGGAGAGAAGCGATATCATCCTGTGGGCCAGCGTGGCCATGAGTGAAAAGAATGAAAAAGGAGACATCGTCCGAAATCGGCATACTGAGTTAGCAAGGAAAACAGCCAGTTTCTACAATGTCCCTGTGATCCAATCCAATTACATTTCCTATGCAAGAGATGCTTCCACAAAGATTGCAGTGGAAGGAGGACGTACTCTAGGTGGCTCGGTTGCCTGCGACGCATCGGGTAATATCCTTGACCAGGCGTCATGGACCGAGGAAGACATGCGGTCGTTTGAGATAAGTAGAATAGACGGCACGGTCGTAGTAACCCCAATGCAGGAGAACACTAACCCGAGTTCCAGGTGATGACTCCTTCCAATGAGTAACCTGCCCGACTTCGACCAACTATGGGATTACAACGATCCGGAGAAAACCGAGAAGGTCTTCAAGGATCTGGTCTCCGAAACCCGAAGCTCTGGAGACCGTGAATACGTAGCCCAACTTCTCACGCAGATCGCGCGGACCCATAGCCTTCGACGGCAATTCGAGGAAGCCCACCGCATCCTGGATGACGTTGAGAAAATGATCAGCGTTGTTGCTACCGCACTCGACCTTAATACCCCGGTTGCCCGAATCCGCTGCCTGCTCGAACGCGGTCGCACCTACAACTCCAATGGTCAGATCGAAGCCGCTCGCCCACTCTTCCTCGAGGCCTGGGAACTGGCAGGCGCATCCCGCGAGGACTACCACGCTGTCGACGCAGCCCACATGCTCGGGATCTGCGAGTCGAAAGATGCATCCCTTATGTGGAATAACAAGGCGATGATGGTCGCGGAAGCGTCTGACGATCCCCGCGCGCAGGGCTGGCTCGGAGCGCTCTATAACAATACGGGGTGGGCGTACCACGACTCGGGTGAGTACGAAAGGGCGCTGGAGCTCTTCGAAAAAGGACTCGCCTGGCGACTGGAACGAGACGACCCACAGGCGACGCGAATCGCGAAATGGACCGTAGCAAGGGCGTTGCGCTCGCTCGACCGGACTCACGAAGCGCTCGCCATGCAGCAATCCCTGCTAGGGGAACACGAAGCGGCGGGTACCAGGGACGGCTACGTTTTCGAAGAAATCGCCGAGTGCTTTTTGACGCTGGAAAGGCGCGTTGAAGCTCGATCCTATTTCGCCCGCGCCTATCGGGAATTGTCGAAAGACGGCTGGCTGAAAGACAACGAAGGCGAACGTTTAGAACGACTCAGGCGGTTGGGGGAAGGACATACATGTTGACGGCCGCGCAAAGATCGGAATTCGATGAACGCGGTTATCTGCATCTTCCGGGCGCGATTCCGGAAGAAGATGTTCAGTCCGTTCTCGACCGAGTTTGGGATGACCTGGAGCAGCGGTGCGGGATTCCCCGGGAGGAGCCGGATCGCTGGCCGGAAGCAAAGCCCAAGGGCTTCAATAGGTTGACCCGGTCCG
Source organism: Candidatus Latescibacterota bacterium (assembly GCA_022821935.1). Taxonomy (GTDB): domain Bacteria; phylum JAAXHH01; class JAAXHH01; order JAAXHH01; family JAAXHH01; genus JAAXHH01. The sequence continues at coordinate 1,290 of JAJECR010000246.1, read as the reverse complement.
GCGCCTTCGCGCCGACTTGCAGTCAGGCGGTACGCAGCACGATAGACGAGTTCCTCGGGCCGGATAAGTGGGAGATGTCGAATCCATGGGGAGCGCTCCTCCTTACCTTCCCTTCGAAAGGGCCGTGGTTTCTGCCCAATAATTCATGGCACCTGGACCTGAACGCCAGTGTGGATTCCGGGGCTGACGAGATGCCTGGCGTACAGGTTTTCGCCGTGCTGGAACCCCTTGCCGCTCAAGGCGGGGCGACGATTGCCTTATCCGGTTCGCACAGGGTTGTCCGTCATCTCGCTCAGCAACCGGAGTTAATCGGCGAGGGCCGGTCCAAAGATATCCGTAAAGCAGTCCAAAGGGCGGCCCCGGGCCTGAGGGATCTGTGGTCCCAAGGCCCAAGCGGGGATCGCGAGCATCGTTACTTGAGAAGTCCGGTCGATGTGTTCGGAATCCCGGTGCGAGTCGTTGAATTCACGGGCGAACCCGGCGACGTGATATTCATGCACCCCTGGATCTTCCATGCCGCGTCGCCCAACCGCGGCAACAGGCCCCGCATCGTGATCACGGAACGGATCCCGAGACGAATCGAGAAGGGCGACACCATCGGACCCCAAGAGGCATAAGTGTTCCAGAACTACCTCAGCGTGGCCATGCGCAACCTCCGAAGGCATCCCGCCTACTCGCTCATCAATATCTCGGGGCTTGCGATCGGCATGGCCACCTGTATCCTGATCCTCCTGTACATCCAGGATGAGCTCAGCTACGACCGGTATCATCCCCATGCCGACCGCGTGTACCGCATAGTCGACGATATCGAAAGTGGGGGCCAGACCGTTCAAACGGCCGGGACGCCCACGGGCTGGGGACCCGCCTTGAAGCGCGACTTCCCCGAGATCGAGCTTGTCGTCCGGTTGAGAGGTACCGAATCCGCGTGGCTGGTCGATCTCGGAAACACCATCTACTATGAACGCAAAGTCATCTGGGCGGGATCCGACCTGTTCGAGATGTTCAGCATTCCACTGGCCGCAGGGGATCAAAGCATCGCGCTGGCCGAGCCGTACTCGATGGTGATCTCTGAGGATCTGGCCTTCAAGTACTTTGGCGACGAAGAGGCCATTGGCAAAGCGGTCAATCTCGACAATCGCTGGGACTTCACGGTGACGGGCGTCATGAAGAACATTCCGACCAACTCCCACATGCGGCCGGACATGTTCGTATCCTATTCCACGATGACTGCGATACAGTCCGGCTGGGATCTGGACGACTGGGAATATCACCGAAACCTGTACACTTACG
>JAJECR010000130.1 GCA_022821935.1 Candidatus Latescibacterota bacterium | reverse complement strand
CTTCAGGCGAACCTCCGCCGGTTCATCGCGGCGGTCGTCATTCTGTCGGGCCTGCTGATCCTGTGGCACATGTTCATGCGGCCCGGTTCCCACGCTCCGGCGATCCAGGCGGGCGAGGCGGGCCAGCGTATCTCCGCCCGGGTCACGGGCGCGAAGGTGATGCTCGTGGCGGTGCTGGGCGCCGTCATCGGCGGGCTGATCGCCGCCACCTCGGTGGGCAGCGGCATACTGATCGTTCCACTGATGATCATCATTTTCCGCCTCACCGCGGTGGACACGGTGGGCTCGTCGATTTTCATCGCCTTGACGCTGACCCTCACAAGTTCGATTATCTATGCCGGCAGCAGTCAGCTTGATCTCGCCATCGCCGTAACCATGGCGGCTGGTTCGCTGGTGGGCGTGCCCGTGGGCGTGCGGATGTCCCGCAGGATCCCGGAACGCTACCTGCAGATTACCATCACGGGGCTCGTGCTGGTTGCGGGCGTGGTCATGCTCGCGGGGGGATGACGAGGTTGACCGGTTACGGGGCGGCGAAAATATCGTTCAGCAGGCCGCTCAGCCGGATACCGGCCTGCAGCAGCCGCTTCTTGACGCCGTCGTGGTGTTTGAAGATGTAGTCGTATCCCAGGTAGGGCGTCCTGTCGGAACGGGATCCGCCGTAATCGTACACGGCCGGCAGCATGCTGCGCGACTCCCTGGCCCAGTCCCACACGGTGGACCGGCGCCATGCGTCAATCTCGCCGGGTTCCGCGTGCCCGAAGAAACGCACCCATTCCGTGAAGCTCAACCGCTGGTACTCCACGAGGTGCTCGTCCCATACGGCGTGAAGGTTGGTGTTCTCGCCAAACCAGCGGACCCGGATATCGTTGCCGCCACGGTCGCTGGCGTAACCCACGTGAAGCGGCTGATGTACGTCGGCCACAAAGTGCACCAGGAACCTGAGGGCGTCGATTCTCTCCTTCCGACCCGCCTCCTGGTCCCTCAATACCCGCTCAAACCGCAGAATGGCCTCGATCACATCGCCTCGCGGACTTTTGCTCGCCTTTTCAATGTCCTGTCCCGGCGGCGCATTGACGTAGTGCCAGGGCGAGGCGTGGCGCCACGAAGGATCGGACTTGATCTCGTCGGCCCAGGTGCCGATCTGGGCCAGCGAAGCGCGTCCCACTAGTTCCGCGATGCCCTTGCGGGCCGCGTCCGTCAGATTGTTTTCGGCGATCTGGCCCACGATGCGGTGGCCGTTCGGCCCCCATGCCGCAACGGGCGGGGACCAGCACAACAGGAAGACCGACGCGATCAGGATACGTGTAGCGTGCATAGGTAGTTCTCCCGCGTTTGTTCAGGGCACATAGGACGAGCCGGGATCCGTGGGCGGTGGCGGCCAGTGCAGTCCCCGCTGGCCGGACAGGCCCCGGTTGGGCGGCAGTGAATATTCTCGCTCGGCCAGTCCGGTCAGTTCTCCATTTTGGAACCACGCCGGATCCAAGCCGGCCATCTCTTCCACCAGCCGATCCTTCAACCGGCACATGATCCCTGCGTGTTCCGGCGAATCCGATATATCGCAGCGCTCTTCCGGGTCTTCTTCCAGGTCGAACAGCTGAGACCGGTCGCCTGTCGGGTAGTAGATCAGCTTGTACCTTCCGTCGTGCATCATGCGCGTGGCCTGGGCGTCTTCGCCGCATTCGCCGTACAGGTATTCCCGTCTCTCGTCGCCCGCCATAGAGATACCGTCGACCGTATCCGGCACGGCGATCCCCGCGAGGTCCAGCAGCGTGGGCATCACGTCCTGCCAGCCCACGAGCCGGTCGTCCACGCGGTTGTGACCGACTCTTTTGTCGCCGGCCCGGCCCACGAGGATCATGGGCACGTTGGCCGACTGTTCGTAGTAGAGTCTTTTCGCCCAGAGGCCGTGGTCGCCCAGCATGTCGCCGTGATCGGCCGTAAAGAGCACGATCGTGTTGTCGGCCAGGCCTTCCTCCCGCAACGTGCCGATCACCACACGCAACTGGTGGTCTATATGGGTGCACAGGGCGTAGAACGCGCGGCGCGCCCAGGCGATCTGCCTGTCGCTCAACCCGCCGAACCGTCCCCGGACTGCCTTCAGCGCATAGGGCAGGTTGTCAGGGTCCTGGGCCCAGTCGCCGAGATACGGCTCGCCGGGGTCCTCGTCGCGGTACAGGTCCAGGTAGCACTGGAGCGGCGTCAGCGGGGGATGGGGATGGCAGTACGACAGGTACCAGAATCCCGGACGTGTGGGGTCGCGCCTGCGGATCATACGGGCCATCTGGCGCGTGGTCCAGTTGGTCACGTGCATAGCCTCGGAAAGGTGCCAGGGACGCTGGCCGTATTCATTGTTGCTCATGCCGTGGGTGAATCCCTCCCCAGCGTGGCCGTTCTCGCCGAGAAACACCTCGTAATCGTCCACGGCGCCGAGATGCGGACGGCCCTCTTCGGCCAAGATCACGTCATCGAACCCGATCCGGTCCCGTTGCGGGTAAACGTGGAGTTTGCCCACCGCGTAGGCCTGGTATCCGTTGTCCCGGAAGGTCTGCGCGACGGTGGGGACCGGCGGCATGGGATTGTCGACCATGAACACCCTGTCGCCGTGGGTGGCCGTGGTCGTGCCGGTCATGAGCGTCCTGCGGGCCGGAATGCAAACCGGGCATTCGCTGTAGGCCCGGGGAAAACGTACGCCGCTGCGGGCCAGCGTGTCCAGGGTCGGCGTCTGGATAACGGGGTGTCCCGCGTGGCCAAAGAGCGTGCCCGGCCAGTGATCGGTGCAGACGAGCAGGACGTGGGGACGGGGCGGCGGTCCGGTCGGCATGTTACTCCCGGATGGCAGGTTCTGCATTCGACAGGCTACGGCGTGACAATCCCAATATACACCACTTTCCGCCCGGTGTCCACCGATACAGACGGTTTGCGTTGACAGCGTTTCCCTTGACAAATCAAGCTATATCCTTATATTCGTTTATTAGGATATAAATACTTCGATCAGAGCAGGAGAAACCGGTTTGGACAAAGATCTTGCTGTATTCAAGGCCTGTTCGGACGCCACGCGCCTGCGCATCCTGTTCCTGCTGACCGAGCGGGAACTGTGCGTGTGCGAGATCATGGCGGTCCTGGACATGCCCCAGGGCAAAATCTCCCGGCACCTGGCCGTTCTGAAGCAGTACGGGTTGCTCACGGGCCGCCGCGATGGGGTCTGGATCTACTACGCTTTGGCCAGTGATTCCTCGATCGCCCTTAAATACGTGACGGTCTATCTGGTCTCGGCCCGCCAGGTCCACGAGCGGGTCCTGGCGGACCTCGACCGATTGCGCGGACTGGCCGGCCAGGGCAAGATATGCGTGCCTCAGCCCTCCATAGCTGCACTCCAGGCCGAAGATCGCGAAGATCCGGTTTTGCATGGCCCGGCATTGCTTCCGGGGGACGAGCGGTGATGCAGTCCAGCCACGATACCGCTTTCTACCCGGCCCTCAATCGCTATTTCAAGGCGCGCCTGGCCGAATCCAGCCTGATTCCCCCGGACCGCAGGAAGATGCTGGAATCCATCTCGGCCTACATCGCGGAACGGGTCGGAAACGGCGAATCGGCCCGGCTCACCTTTATCTGCACGCACAACGCCCGCAGGAGCCAGATGGCCCAGATCTGGGCACAGACCGCGGCGCGTTTTTTCGGTGTGCCGCGGGTATCCGCCTTCTCGGGCGGCACGGAAGCCAGCGCTTTCGCCTCCCCGGCCGTATCGGCGATTGTGCGGGCGGGTTTCTGGATCGACAGGCACGCCCAGGCGGACAACCTGGCCTACGTCGTGCACGCCGGGAACGAACTCCCGCCGATACGCGCGTTCTCCAAGACTTTCCAGGACCCCGCGAACCCGGATGACGGATTTTGCGCGGTCATGACCTGTTCGAGCGCGGACCGCGATTGTCCCGTGATTCCCGGCGCCGACAAGCGTGTGCTCCTGCCCTACGAGGATCCGGGATCCTCCGATGGAACAGGCCGGGAGACTGATGTTTACGACGACAGATGCCGGGAAATCTGCCGGGAGTTGAGCTGGCTGTTCGCCGGGGTCGGCGCCGCATGACGCCTTTGTGGCACACCACATGAGACCGGTGTAATTCTACGATGAACACCACCGCAGAGGAAGCAATGGATTCAACGACGAAACGGCTGTCGGCGCGCGACCGGTACCTGACCCTGTGGATCTTCCTGGCCATGGGCCTGGGCGTCGTCCTCGGCGTCTGGGCGCCGGCCGTTCCGGCCCTGATCCAGCTGGGGCAGGTGGGCACGACCAATCTGCCCATCGCCATCGGGCTCATCCTGATGATGTATCCCCCGCTTGCCAAGGTGAAGTACGAGGAACTGGGGGACGTATTTCGAAACGTTCGTATACTCGGCGCGTCCCTCTTCCTGAACTGGGTCGTCGGCCCCATCCTGATGTTCGGACTCGCCGCGCTCTTCCTGGCGGGGCACCCCGAATACATGACAGGCCTGATCCTCATCGGCCTGGCCCGGTGCATCGCCATGGTTATCGTGTGGAACGAACTGGCGAAGGGAAACACGGAGTACGCCGCCGGTCTCGTGGCCTTCAACAGCCTGTTCCAGGTATTCTTCTACAGCGTGTACGCCTACGTCTTCATCACGGTGCTTCCGCCCTATTTCGGACTGGAAGGCAGCGTCGTACCGGTAACGATCGCACAGATCGCGGAAAGCGTACTCATCTACCTGGGCATCCCCTTCTTCGGCGGCATGGCGACCCGCCTGGTCCTGTTGCGGATCAAGGGGCGCCTGTGGTACGAATCGGTCTTCATTCCCCGTATCAGCCCCATTACGCTGGCCGCGCTGCTGTTCACCATCGTGGTCATGTTCAGCCTCAAGGGCGACACGATCGTGGCCATCCCCCTGGACGTGGTCCGCATCGCCCTGCCCCTGCTGGTCTACTTCGTGCTTATGTTCCTCATCACTCTCTGGATGGGGCGGAGGATCGGCGCGGACTATGCCCAGAACGCCACGCTCTCCTTCACCGCCGCGAGCAACAACTTCGAACTGGCCATCGCGGTGGCCGTGGCGGTCTTCGGGATCGAATCCGGCGTGGCCTTCGCGGCGGTCATCGGCCCCCTCGTCGAGGTGCCGGTCATGATTGCGCTGGTGAACGTGGCCCTGAGATTCCAGGCCTTATAC
>JAJECR010000214.1 GCA_022821935.1 Candidatus Latescibacterota bacterium | reverse complement strand
ATGGCGGCGAAGGCGGCGCGGCAGGCGGCCACGGCCCGTTCGAGGTATTCGATCTTGCCCGTGGCAAGGTAGTAGTCCGCGTAGGTGGGAACCATGCGGGACTGCCGGCCGTCGTTCCATTCCCCGTCGCAGTTCATCACGCCGAAACCGCCGAAGAGGCAGGCCTTGCCGAATCGGTTCGGCGCCCACACCTGCTGGAACAGGGACAGCAGGCCCAGGCAGTACTCACCCTGCCGTAGCGACTGCTCATCTTCCGTCAGACGGTACAGGGCGAGGAAGTGGTCCGCCGCCCATTGTATGGCCAGTGTGTTGACGGGCGGAATTCCGTTGAGGGGATCGACCCAGTACAACGGCCTTGGTGCGCAGGAGTAGAAGAGTTCGAAATCCTGGAATCTCATCCTCGGAACGATTTCCCGGTTCATGAACGCGCCGGCCTTCGAGGCTGCACGTTCCATTTCGGGATCTCCAACGATCCGGGCGGTCTTCGCCAGCACCGCGCCGCCTATGGCCGTGGGGGCGTTTTCCTTCAGTTGCGGGGCGGGGTCGAGCTGACGGTCGAAATAAGTCGGGATGGCGCCGGACGGGAGCTGGGCGTCGACCAGGAACCGGCAGAAATCGATGATCCAGTTCAGCACATCGGCCCCACATTCAAGGTCGGGATACTGCTCATACCAGTAAAGCATCCACCAGGCCGTGACGCCCATGGACTGCAGGTCGTATCCATCCATGGGGTGCGCGGGCCAGGCGGTCCAGTACATGGCCCCTTCCCAGGACGCTGTATCTACATTGTATATACATGGGAAGGCCCCTTCCCGTCTGGGCGAGGAAAGCCGCAAATTGATCATGCCCTCGGCATTGGGCACAAGGCCGTCGTCGGTCCATTTCCGTCCGTAATGCAACAGACCGAATCCGGCTTGAAAGTCATTCTCCCAGGCATGGTAGTTTATGCCTCGTCGCCAGGCATTTTCGATCCCATAACCTACTTTATCACCGCAGGTTACGCGTTTTTCCCAAAGTTTCAGCTCATGTTTGTAGGTATACCGCCTTCCATACGCTTCGAAGGGCATGACCTGGGGCCGGATGCCCTGCAGGTATCGTGTCCCGTATTTACCCCACAGCAGCTCCGTAACCTGGGTCACGATCGGTTCCGGACCGTTGGCAGTCCCGACCAGCAGGTCAAAGGCATAGGTGATTTCAGTCTGATCAATCGGCGCAGCTTCATCGAAGGCCGTCAGCACGTGGCCGTCCGGTTTCCATCGGCAGATACCATAGGACAGGCGCGGGAGGCCGTAGGTCTCACCGCTTCCGGGGTGATGCCAGTCGCGCAGGTCTAAGGCGTGGGGAAGGTCCGGTTGCTCCTGCATCCTGTCCAGATCGGGCACGATGGCGGCAAAGACCCCGTGGGCCGATACGATGGCGCAGGGAGACCGGAAGAACCAGTCCCCGGCAACGTGATCCTCGTTGTCGTGTAAACCAGGCAACCATGCGAAATCGAGGGGCAGGGCGTAACCCATCGCCCGGTTGTCCGGCACGAAATAGTAATGATTCATCAGCCGCGCAAGGGGCACGCCGGAATGGGTCAGGCGATCCCGTACCTCGACTCGAAGCCGGTTGTCCGATACAATGGATATACGCTCCTCGATACGGTGGTTTCCGATTTCGCCATGACGGATGAGTGTGGTCGCACTCTGTATGGATATCTCCGTAAAAACGCCAGTCGATCCGGCCTCTGAAGGCGGGACTTTCCGGTCATCCGGAGGCGCGACCTCCAGGTCTTCTACCGAAGACGCCTCATCCTTTTCCCAGGGGCGATGTTTGTTCCCGGCCCGGTGGGACAGCACGGTACGCCAGCCGTTTTTCGGATCCCGGACTTCGAATCGGAGGCTGTGGGCTTCCTCGTGACGCATGGTTTGGATGCGTAGGAACGCGTTGCCGATCATTACGTGTCCTTTGCGGGCAACCGGATCGAAGTACCGGTTCTTTGGAAGTTGAAATGAGCGCTTTCTTCCATGAAAATAAAGCGCATCTACGGACTGTTCAATCATATTGCCTGTCCATCCTGTCGCGCCGCCAATTTCGTTGACGCCGGATCGCCCTGTTCCTATACTCGAATCATACCGCTTTGCGGGCGAAACGGCTACGAACGCACGCCTGGATTTCGCACAAATTACGCATCACCCGGTCCCAGCACTGGAGTTAAAAACATGGCCATACCCTATGACGAATGCCTGCGGCGGTTGCGGGCGCAGGTATCGGAAGGCAGACCCATCGTCGGTACCGGCGCCGGCACGGGCCTTTCCGCCAAGTGCGCGGAGGCCGGAGGCGCCGACATCATCATCATCTACAACTCCGGGCGGTACCGCATGGCCGGGCGCGGTTCGCTCTCTGGCATGATGCCTTACGGGGACGCCAACCAAGTGGTGGTGGAGATGGGCCAGGAGGTCCTGACCATCGTGGAGGACGCCCCGGTGCTGGCGGGCGTATGCGGCACGGATCCCTTCCGCATCATGAGCGTCTTCGTAAGGCAACTGAAGGACCAGGGCTTCTCCGGCGTGCAGAACTTCCCCACGGTCGGTCTCATCGATGGGCTGTTCCGCCAGAACCTGGAAGAAACGAACATGGGATACGACCTGGAGGTCGAGATGATCGCCGAGGCCCACCAGGCCGGACTGCTCACCTGTCCCTATGTCTTCAACGAGGAAGAGGCGGTGAAGATGGCCGAGGCGGGCGCTGACGTGCTCGTGCCCCATATGGGACTGACCACCAGCGGGACCATCGGCGCCCAGACGGCCATGACGCTGAAGGCGGCCGCAGGGCGGGTCCAGGCCATCCGCGACGCGGCGGTCGGGGTGAGGGAGGACATCCTGGTCCTCTGCCACGGCGGGCCCATCGCCGAACCCGACGACGCGGAATACGTGCTGAGCAATACGACCGGGGTGGTAGGTTTCTTCGGGGCGTCGAGCATCGAGCGTCTTCCCGTGGAGCGGGCGCTTACGGAACAGGTCCGGCATTTCAAGGGACTGGCCATTTAATGACTAAGGGAGCCGGGTGATACGCCGAATCGGCGACCCTGCTCAGAAACAACTCACACGGCTCAGACTTATTCAGCACTCAACGCAGGCAGACATAACGCAGACTCACTCACCGCAGACCCACACAGCAAAGATCTGGGAGGCGAACATGCCGGAACCGGGCCTTCGATTCGTAGAGCCGGACGACGTGGAAACCATGATGTTCGACTGGGGCAATATCAAGTGGTTCAGCGAGCCCAGGGTGACGGAAACGGAACGCTTCAGCATGGGACTGGTCGTGCTCGAGCCGGGCAAGGGGCACGAACGGCACAACCATCCCGGCGTGGAGGAGATCCTCTACTACATTTCAGGCGAGGGCGAACAGATGGTGGAGGAGGACGGAGAGGAGATACGCCGCAAGGTCGGACCCGGCATGATGTGCCACATCCCCGCCGACATGTACCACGAGACGATCAACACGGGCTGGGAGCCCATGCGCATCATCGCCATCTACTGTCCGCCCGGGCCCGAGGCCTTCCTGCGCACACTGCCCGGATGCCGCATCGCTCCGGCGGGAGAACTGCCCGTAAGGGACTGAACTGGATGACTCCGATCCATATAATCGGCGTCCCCCTCGATCTCGGCGCGGGCCGCCGGGGCGTCGACATGGGCCCTTCCGCCATGCGCATCGCCGGAGTGGGCGAACGCGTCTCGTCGCTGGGAAGGACGGTGGCGGACCGCGGCGACCTGTCCGCTCCCATCCGTGAAATGTGTCAGCCTGGCGATACCTCGAAGAAGTACATCGAAGACATCGCGGAGGTTTGCCGAAGTCTCTACGATACGGCCCTGGCAGCGCACCGCGATGGCGCCGTTCCCGTAGTGCTGGGCGGAGATCACAGCCTGGCCGCCGGTTCGGTAGTAGCCACTGCGACACGCGCAAGGGACGACGGCGAGCGCATCGGCCTGGTGTGGGTCGATGCCCACGGCGACATGAACATGCCGGCGACCAGCACGAGCGGGAATGTCCACGGGATGGCCCTATCCGCTTTACTGGGCGGAGAGCCGGAAGAGCTGGCGGGCTTCGGTCCGGCAGGTCCGGCCGTGGAAGCAGGTAATACCGTCCTCGTCGGCGTGCGAAACCTGGATCCTTCCGAACGCGACCAGGTGCTCGAATCCGGCATCCATGTCTACACGATGAAGGACGTGGATCAGTTGGGTATGGACCGGGTGGCGAAGAAGGCGCTGGAGCTGGCAGGGAACGGTACGGCCGGAGTACACGTGTCCTTCGACCTGGACGTATGCGATCCGGGCATCGCGCCCGGCGTGGGTACGCCGGTCAAGGGCGGGCTGAGTTACCGTGAAGCGCACCTGCTCATGGAAACGGTGGCAGACAGCGGACTGCTGCGCGCCCTGGACCTGGTCGAGCTGAACCCGATCCTCGACATGGGCAACACGACGGCGGAACTGGGCGTGGAACTCCTGCTTTCAGCGCTCGGCCGCGGGATCCTGTAGTCCGCTTAATCCGGTCAAGCCCTGGTGACGGCGCCCCGTGCGGCCGACGAAACGAGCCGGGCGTACTTGGTCATGACCCCGTCGCCAAAACGGGAGGGCCGCTCGGACCAGTCGGCCAGGCGTTCCGCGATGGTCTCGTCGGGCAGTTCCACGTCCAGGCGCCTTGACGCCACGTCGAAGACCACGGTGTCTCCGTCACGCAATGCGGCGATGGGACCGCGCACAGCGGCCTCGGGGGCCACGTGCCCGACCATGAAGCCGTGGGTCGCGCCCGAAAAGCGGCCGTCGGTCATCAGGGCAACCGATTCTCCGAGTCCCGCGCCGACGAGGGCGCCCGTGACGGCCAGCATTTCCCGCATGCCCGGGCCGCCTTTCGGGCCTTCGTAGCGGATGACCACCACGTCATTGGGTTTGATCCCGCCCTTCAGCACCTCCGCCATGGCGTCTTCCTCGCAGTCGAATACCCGCGCCGGGCCGCGGTGATGGGTCTTCTCGTGCCCCGCGACCTTCAGGACGCAGCCTTCGGGGGCCAGATTGCCCTTCAGGATCACGTATCCGCCGGTGGGTTTCAGGGGGGCTCCGAGATCCCGGACGACCACCTGCCCCGGCGTCTCGGACGCGTCCGCCGCTTCTTCGGCGATGGTCCGGCCCGATACGGTGATCTCGTCCTCGTGCAGCATGCCGCCTTCCAGCATGCGCTTGGCCACGAGCCGGTTACCACCCGCGGCGAACAGGTCGTTGGCCACGAACCGGCCGCCCGGCTTCAGGTCGGCGAGCAGCGGCGTCTTCTCGCTGATGCGGTCGAAATCCTCGATCTGCAGATCCACGCCCGACTCCTGGGCGACGGCCAGGAGGTGCAGCACGCTGTTGGTCGAACCGCCTGTGGTGAGCACGGCGGCAATGGCGTTTTCGAAGGCGTTCCGGGTCATGACGTCCCGGGGGCAGATGTTCCTCCGCACCAGTTCCATGACCTGCCGTCCGCATTCGCGACCTACCTCCGGTTTGTCCGGATGGATGGCAGGCACGCTTGCGCTGCCGATGGGCGAGATGCCCAGCATTTCGAATGCGATCGCCATGGTATTGGCCGTGAACTGGCCACCGCAGGCCCCGGCGCCCGGACAGGCGTGGTCTTCCATGTCCTTCAGTTCGAGATCGGACATCCGGCCCGACGCGTGGGCGCCGACCGCCTCGAAGACGTCCTGGATGGTGACGTCGTGCTGCTGGAAACTGCCGGGCATGATGGAACCGCCGTAGAGCATGAGGGACGGGACGTTCACCCGGCCGAGGGCCATGACCGTGCCCGGGATCGTCTTGTCGCACCCGGAAAGGGCGATCAGGCCGTCGAACATGTTCCCGATCGTAACCAGCTCGATGGAATCGGCGATCACCTCGCGGCTGACCAGGGAGGCCTTCATGCCCTGGCTGCCCATGGTGATCCCGTCGGAGATGGATACGGTGTTGAATTCCATGGGCGTGCCGCCGGCCTCGCGGACGCCTTCCTTCACGTACTCGGCGAGGTCGCGGAGGTGATAGGTGCAGGGACCGATCTCGATCCAGGTGTTGGCGATCCCGATGATCGGACGGGCAAGATCAGAGTCGGTGAACCCCGAAGCCTTGAGCATGGCCCGGGCCGGGGCCCGCGAGGGGCCGTCCGTGATGGTCCTGCTGTGTCTTTTCCCAGCATCTGGCATGTTTCGTTCTCCGTTCTGATTTAAGTGTGCCGCGGCATGCCGCGCTTCCTGACTGCGCGGACGCCTGGGCCGTATGGTTGTTCTCGAGAACGCCTGGGGCGTGTGGTTGCTCTCCAGGGCGCCTGGGGCGTATGACTGTTCTACTTCAGGGTCATGATAAAGGCTGTCAACCGTTCGATTTGATCTTCGGTCAAATGATCGTAGTCGGGCATCAATCCCGTGAAATGATCGAACCTGGGATTCTTCAGATGCTGGACGAACCAAGCCTCGATCCGTTCATCGCCCTGCGCGCTGAAGATCCCCTCGTACCTGGGGGCAAAAAAAGCATACACGTCCGGCCGCGCTACCTGAAGCGAGTCCAGGTGAGCCCGGTATGCCTCGTCGGTCAAACGGTCCGCCAGCCGGGGAATCAACCCGGCCAGGTCGGGTCCCCGGGAGATACCTCCGCCGATTGCGTGGCAGGAAGCGCAGCCCTGCAGGCGAAACAGCCTGCGGCCATGCTCGGCCGGCGTCCGGGGTTCGCCCGATCCGTCCGACCCGTACATGAAGACCACCGCGACCGCCATCAGGACCGCACCGACGCCGAAGAGGGTCACCAGCACGCTGAAACGCATCGATCTCCTTCGAGTAACGTCTCTAACCGCGCTTCCATTCAGCCTGGCCACGCGCTTCCATCTTGGCATACCGCGCGCTTGCATCCTGCCTAGCCGTGCACTTCCACCCCGGACATGCGTTCCAGGGATTTCACCAGCGCCTGCGTGCCTTCGTCACCCTCGCCGGCAGCTTCGATGGCGTTGAACAACTGGTGCGCCAGGCTCGCACCGGGAAGTCCCAGTCCGAGTTCCGACGCGGCGCCCAGCACGAGCCGGAGATCCTTCTGCTGCAGTTTCACCATGAAACCCGGCTCGAAGTCCCGCTTGATGATGCGCGGCGCCAGGTTGGACAGCTGCCAGGAACCCGCGGCGCCCCCGCTGATCGCGGCGAGCATCTTCTCCATGTCCAGCCCGGCCTTGGCCGCCAGGATGAGGGCTTCCGCCATGGCCAGGTTGGCCACGCTCACCGCCACCTGGTTGCACAGTTTCGTCATCTGTCCCGCGCCGTGATCGCCGATCAGGTTGATGCTCTTGCCCATGGCTTCGAATACCGGCAGGCACCGGTCGAAGGCGTCCTGCCTGCCGCCCACCATGATGGACAGGGTTCCCGCGATCGCCCCCGTGTCGCCGCCGCTCACGGGCGCGTCCAGCATGTCGGCCCCCTTTTCCTTGAGCGCGGCGGCCATGTTCCGCGTGGCCGAGGGCGAGATCGTGCTCATGTCGATCACCACCGAACCCGGCTGGATACCTTCAATGATCCCGTTTTCGCCGAGGATGACCTTTTCCACGTCCGGCGTATCGGTCACGATGGTGATGATCACGTCCGACCTGCCGGCCGTATCCTTAGGGCTGTCGCTCCAGACCGCGCCTTCAGAGAGTAACTTCTCGGCCCGCGATTTCGTCCGCGTGTTCACGGTACAGGCAAATCCCGCCTTCATCAGGTTGCGACACATCGGCTCGCCCATGATGCCGAGACCGATGAAGCCGATTCGTTCCGCCATGTTTGTTTTTCCTTATGGGTTAACGGATTTCTGGGTAAACGCGCTATGTCGTATCAGGCGTCAATGAACATGAAAATCCCCTGGCAGCACGGCCGTCCGCTTAGAAGTCCCTTCACGGGTCCGGACTTGCGTGCAGCGGGGTAGCAACGCTCCGATCCGCCGTCAACCGGCGGCCGGCGCAAAGCCGCAGAAGGCTTCGTAGTCGATTAACTCGGTTATCGTGGGATTTGTGCCGCACAGGGGACAGGACGGGTCCTTCTGGACTTTGAAGGTCTGGAAGGTCATGTCCAGCGCGTCGTACATCAGGATCCTGCCGATGAGCGGATCGCCCACGTCGAGTATGAGCTTGAGGGTCTCGGTGGCCTGAATGAGTCCCACCGTCCCGGGAAGGACGCCGAGTACGCCCGCCTCGTCGCAACTGGGTACGGCGCCGGGTGGCGGCGGTTCGGGATAGAGACAGCGGTAACACGGTCCTTTGTCCGGATGAAACACCGTGGCGTAGCCGTCGAACTGGTAGATGCTGCCGTGTACGTTCGGTTTGCCGGCCAGCACACAGGCGTCGTTGACCAGGTACCTGGTGGGGAAGTTGTCGCAGCCGTCGACGATGATGTCGTAGTCCTTGATGATGTCCATGACGTTGTCGGCCATGAGCTTCGTTTCATGCAGGATCACATTGCAGTCAGGGTTCAGGTCGTTGATCGTCTCCTGGGCGGACACCACCTTTGGACGGCCGATGTCGGACGTGCCGTGGATGATCTGGCGCTGAAGGTTCGTCACGTCCACCACGTCGAAGTCGACGAGCCCGATGGTGCCAACTCCGGCGGCCGCGAGATAGTAGGCCGACGGCGAACCGAGTCCGCCCGAGCCCACCAGCAAGACCTTCGATTCGAGGATCTTTACCTGGCCCTTCTCTCCTATCTCGGGCACGATCAGGTGCCGGGAATACCGAAGGCGCTCCTCCTTGCTCAAAGCACGCTCCTGGACTGTCGGAAAGCCGGCCGCGCTCCATCCCGTGTAGCCTTCCCGCATGGAGATGACGTTGGTGTAGCCCATGGCTTCCAGCGACTGCGCCGCCAGCGCCGAGCGGTTGCCGCCCGCGCAGTACAGCACGATTTCCCGGTTCCGGTCGCTCTCGGTGTTTTCGATCCTGAGCTCGAGAAAGCCCCTCGGGATATGGGTCGCCCCGACGATCACGCCCTGGTCGACTTCGTCCTGCTCGCGCACGTCGATCAGGATCAGGTCGTCGTTCCGGTCGAGCTTATACTTGAGTTCTTCCATGGACATCTCTTTCACTTCGCCCTTGACCTGGGCGAGGAGTTCCTGAGATGAC
The DNA here is from genome assembly GCA_022821935.1 of Candidatus Latescibacterota bacterium. Classification (GTDB taxonomy): domain Bacteria; phylum JAAXHH01; class JAAXHH01; order JAAXHH01; family JAAXHH01; genus JAAXHH01. The sequence goes on along the minus strand of JAJECR010000214.1, from coordinate 2,622 downwards.
AACCGCTGGCTCATGATGATCTCCTGCTATCCGCCGATGGAGGACATGGTCCGCTCCGGCTGGACGAAATCCGGTTCGTTGATGTGGTGTCCCGGTTCCTTGTGCCGTACGGCTTCGATGACCGTCTCGGCGATCTCGGCATCCGACGCGCCGCCGCGCAGCAGGGCCTTGATATCGGTTTCGTTGATCGAGAACAGGCAGGTCCGCAGCTTGCCGTCCGCCGTGATGCGTATGCGGTTGCAGCTTCCGCAGAAGGGTTCGCTGACCGACGCGATGAGGCCGATCTCGCCCTTGCCGTCCCGGAAACGGAACAGGTCCGCCGGCTCCCGCTGATTGGGACGCTTAACCGCGTCGAGGGGCCATTGCGAGCCGATCCGTTCGATGATTTCGGCGCCGTCCAGCACCTGGTCCCGGGTCCAGGAACGGTCCGCGTCGAGGGGCATGTACTCGATGAAGCGCACCTGGTAGGGGCCCGTCCGCGCAAGTTTCGCGAAATCCAGCAATTCGTCCTCTGTGTATCCCTTCATGGCGACCACGTTGATCTTGATCGGCAGCTGAAAGTGCCGAGTCGCTTCATCCAGCCCGGCGAGCACCTTGTGCAGGACATCGCGGCGGGTCATCTGCCTGAACTTCTCCTCATCCAGCGTGTCCAGGCTGACGTTGATCCGGGGCAGTCCCGCCTCACGCAGATCTCGGGACATCTTCTTGAGCAGAAACCCGTTGGTCGTCATGGCCATGTCCCGGACGCCCGGTATCTCCGCCAACATGCCCACGAGTACCGGCAGGTCCTTTCGGACGGTCGGCTCTCCGCCGGTCAGCCGCAGCTTGGAGATGCCAAGTTCCGTAACGATCCGGACGAATCGACTGATCTCCTCGAAGGTCAGGATCTCTTCCCGGGGCTGAAAGATCATCCCCTCTTCGGGCATGCAGTAGATACAGCGGAAATTGCACTGATCCGTCACCGATACCCGCAGGTTGTTGATCGTTCGACCGAAACTGTCTGTCAGTTGGTAGCTCATGGATGATCCGGGCCCGGTTGGGCAAGCCAGGTTTCGCAGACGATCTACGCTTGAATGGAACGGTTAAATATACAGTGCAACGGCGATTCAGTAAAGGGAAAACTGACCCTTGACCTGTCGCGTTCAAGACAAATGAGGCGTGTTGAAACAGGTTGCGGCAGGAAGTCTTCCATGGGGTGACCAAGCCGACAGCACTAGCCCCGTGTCTTCCGCCAGATCAACCAGAATGGCAGGCCCGTGACGATGAAGGCGAGATCGACAAGCGTATTGTACCACTCGAAGGTTGCCCGTAGCACCAGGAGGACGACGATGCCGGCCAGAAAGAGGGCCGGTATCCACGGATACAGCGGTACCCGGTACCCTCCCTCGGCGCCGACGCCCATGCGGCGCAGCCTGAACAGGGCCAGGGTATTAGCTCCGAAGAAGATGAGCACCGCGAAAACCATCCCCGCCATGATGGTCTCGAAGGTCCCTCGGAAAAGCAGAATGACCGAACCCCACAGGGCATGGACGATGATGGCCCGCGAGGGCGTACGGTAAACGGGATGGATGTAGTCCAGCCACTTGAAGAAGAGTCCGTCCCGCGCCATGGCGTAGTAGACGCGTGTGGCGGTCATGAAGGTGCCGTTCATGCTGCCGGTCGTGGAGATCATGACGGTAAGGGCGATGAATCCCGCGCCCAGAGGCCCCAGCAGCAGGACAGCCGTGTCCGAGGCCACGATGCTGCTCGTCCGGACGCCTTCCATGCCGAGCGTCTGATGATAGAGTAGATTCGCCAGGACGTAAATCACGACGATCAACGAGATCCCCACGAACATGGTCAGGGGTATGGTGCGCCGGGGATCTTTCATCTCTCCCGCCGAGTAACCCACGCGTTCGAATCCCATGTAGGCGAAGACCACCATGAACGCGGCGGCAACCATATTGCCGACGGACCCCAGCGTTCCGATCGGCGCCGCGGAGGTCCCCAGCAGGTTCTCGCCCCCGTAATCAAGGGTGAACCCAAGCACGACGAGGAGCATCAGGCCGGCGACCTTAAGCACCGTGGTCAGACGCTGGTAGAAACCCGCCCGGTGCACGCCGACGTAGTTCAGGATGGTAAGCAGCAGGATGATGAACAGCGCGGTGACGATCCGTTCGGTCGGTGTATGTTCGATGAAATAGGTGAAGTAGTTGACCGTGACGATGGCCAGGCCGGCGAGCGGACTGGTACGGATGATGAAGAGCTGGGACCAGCCGAACATGAACCCGGCGAAAGGGCCGAAAGCCCGGCTGATATACATGTACTCCCCGCCCGTGTCGGGGAGCCGGCTGCCCAGTTCCGCGTATACCAGGCCGCCGAGGAATATGAAGGCGCCTCCCGCGATCCAGAGCCAGAGAATGGACGTGAAGGATTCGGTGAAACCCGCGATGATCTGGGGCGCCGAGAAGATCCCGGCCCCGATGGTGATACCGACGAGTATGGTGATGCCGTCGAAGAATCCGAGGGACTTGCGCAGCGTGGGACGGGGCTGCCCGGAAGTTGTATTGGCCATGACAGGGATTCCAGGTGAGAAGCAGGTCGCACCCAACCTACCCTTCCCGTTCCCGGAAGTCAAGAAAC
>JAJECR010000063.1 GCA_022821935.1 Candidatus Latescibacterota bacterium | reverse complement strand
GACACGCCGTCCTTCGTGACCGTCGGCGATCCGAACTTCTTGTCGAGCACCACGTTCCGGCCCTTGGGACCCAGGGTGACCTTCACCGCCTTGGCCAGGGCCTCCACGCCGTTCAGCACGGCGCGTCGCGCATCATCCCTGAATTTCAACTGCTTTGCCACTGGTTCAACCCTCCTTGCATACGCTCAGGTTCGACCGCAACCGTACCGCGGCCGCGGTTCATGCACTCGATGATCTACGACACGATACCCAGGATGTCTTCTTCCCGCATCATGAGGTATTCGGTATCATCCAGATTGACTTCCGTGCCGGAGTATTTGCCAAAGAGGATCTTGTCGCCGACCTTGACTTCCAGCGCCACGCGGTCGCCGTTGTCGCCGACGCGTCCCGGACCGGCCGCCACGACCTCGCCCTGCTGCGGCTTTTCCTTGGCCGTATCCGGAATGATGATACCGCCGCGCTGCACTTCCTCTTCCTCGAGGCGCTTGACCAGGACCCGGTCGCCCAAAGGTTGTACATTCATTGCTTCCTGCTCCTTTCACTTGTGATAAGGTACGCTGATACTGTCAATCAGCTCGATTGTTGCGTCGCCCCTTTGAGTCGCAATTACCATGCCAGCATGGAGAAAAAACGGACACAACTTGATGGCGGGTTCATAACATACTGTAATACATCATGTTAACTCACCCGAAAGACGAACGAAGGACGATTGGGCATGTGGCAGCGCCCGGCCGCCAGGATATGCCAATTTGTCATAAAGCGACCATATGGCCATTTTGGCAATGCCATTTCTGCGCATTGCGCCAAATTATTCATGCCGGTATGGCTTGTCAAGGTCATTCGCAATTCTGATTGTCATTGCCCGGTGATGCGGTATTTTACTTTTTTGATCCACTTTTGATCCGCTTTTGATCCGCTTTTGATTCGTTTTGAATTGCCGCGGTCTCCATTCCCGTTACAGGCAAGATCACTGAAAATTACAGGAGCCGGTCCATGCCCGTAGTACCTTATGAAACGTTGAACAGCCTGAGCCGCGCGATCTTCGAGGCGACCGGCATTCCCCGGGAAGACGCCCATATTCTCGCCGATCACCTGACGACCAGCAACCTGCTCGGGCACGATTCCCACGGCGTTTGGTTCATGCCCCGGTACGTCCCGCAACTACAGTCTGACTATAGGCCCTGGGAAGCCCACACCGTGGTTGTGGACCGGCCGGGTTTCTCCCAGATCGACGGAAACGGCGCCAACGGCATCGTGGCGGTGACGAAGGCGCTCGGCATCGCGGTGGAGAAGGCGCGCAGTTCGACGATCGGGATGATGGCCCTGCGAAACGTCTCCCACATCGGCCGGCTGGGCGATTTTCCCCCGCGTATCGCCGAACACGGCATGATCGGCATGGTGGGCCTGAACGGAGGCGGCGAATTCGTGGCGCCCTACGGCAGCGCGGACCGGCGCCTGCGGCCCGAGCCCATCGCCTTCGCCGTGCCCCGCGAACAGGGGCCGCCGCTCATGCTGGACATGACGCTCAGCGTGGTCGCGGGCGGCAAGGTGGAACAGAAGATCGAACGCGGCGAGCCCATGCCGGACGGCTGGCTGATTGACCAGCAGGGCCGCTACGTGAACGACGGAAGCCGGTATCACGCCGAGCCGGACCAGGTGGCCGTGCTGCCCCTGGGCGGTCTGCAGTTCGGCCACAAGGGACACGGACTGGCCATGATGATCGAGATGATCATCGGCCCCCTGTCCAACGCCGGGTGTACAGGCGGCAAGGGCGGCGGCGGGATCCTGATCGCCGCGATGGATATCGGGGCCTTCATGGATCTGGACGCCTACAAAGAAGAAATCGAAGCCCACGTGGCCTACGTGGGCTCGGCGAAACCGCTTCCCGGTTTCGAGCAGGTCTATGCCCCGGGAGAGATCGAGGAAGACACCAGACGGAAACGGCTGGCCGAAGGGATATACATACCGGACAAGACGTGGAATACGATCTCGGAAACGGCGGCTGATCTTAGCGTGGACATGCCGGCGGTTTAGCAGATGAGAGTACAGCAGATATACGTATAGAAGTGTAATCGTCTGCGCCGGACCAACGGTGCCGGCGGCATACCGGCCGCATATAGGAGAATCTCATGACCGACAGGCCCGTCCGTGTCGCCGTCTACGGCACCGGCAGGTTTGCCCAGGCCACGCACCTGCCCAATCTGAGCCGGATCGACGGCGTCGAGATCGCGGCGCTGTGCGACATCAACGAAGACGCGCTGCGCGAAGCGGCCGCGCAGTTCGGGGTCTCCCGTACCTACACGGACGCCCACGAGATGCTCGAGACCGAAAAACCCGATGCCCTGTGGTCCATCGTGCCGGCCTTTGCGCGCACCGACGTGGAAATCGCGGCGGCCGAACGCGGCATCCAGCTCTTCAGCGAGAAGCCCCAGGCGATGGACATGGCCCTGGCAAAGCGGATCGACACGGCCGTGCGGAAGGGCGGCGTGATCAGCACCGTGGGTTTCCGGGAACGGTACCGGCCCATCTTCCGGGAAGCCAAGCGGCTGCTCCGGGACAAGCGCGTGGCGCACGTCCGCTTTCAGCAAGTCACACAGAACATCAAGGTGGACAGATTCGGTGCGGACGACTGGACGAACCAGGTGGAAAAGGGCGGCGTCCGCTTCTTCGACTGGGGCGTGCACGCCACGGACTATACCCGGTTCATGACCGGGCAGAACGTCCTCAGGGCCCAGGCTTTCCTGTATCATCCGGACGGGTACCACACGCCGCTTTCATCATCCTTCCATTACCAGCTATCAGCCGGCGCCACGGCGTCACTGACCTTCATCGAGTGCGATCCGGCCGGTCCGGGCGAAGAACCCTACTTCAAAATCCACTTCGACGGCGGCAGGCTTTCCGTTTTCGGTTACGAACGCATCGAAGTGAACGACGA
>JAJECR010000268.1 GCA_022821935.1 Candidatus Latescibacterota bacterium | reverse complement strand
AGCGGCTCGTCGTTCATGTGGAGGGCGAGCATGCTGCTTTCCTTCATCGCCACGCCGACTGGAACGCTGCTTTCATACTCGTCGGCCCCGTAGAAGATGACGTCCCGGGCGTCCGGGGCCATGCCCGCCTTTTCGAGCAGGTCGCGCAGCCGCACGCCGACCCACCGGGCTCTGCCCTGCGCGCCGCCTACGCAGCGCAGGATACTTTCCTGCGTGTGTTGCGGCCATTGATGCAACGCCTCGTATTTCAGGGCATATGGAGCCGTCACGTCGCCTTCAATCTCCAGCCGTTCCGTTTCGACGTCAATTTTAGGGGGGAATGAGACGATGGCTACGGCGAAAAACCGGCGCAGCGGCGTCAGGCCTTCCTCGTCTTCTTCAACGGGAACGAACAGCGGGCCGGCCGCGGATTGAAGCGTGGGTAGCATGGAACCGCCGGCAACGAGTCCGGCCGCGAGGGTTTCAAGAAAGTGACGCCGGTCCATGAACGGGTCCTGTGGGGGTCGCGACGGTTCGAATGTAAACCCGGTACGGGTTGGCTGCTGAAGCCGGGAACGCGGGATCGGCGCGCCCGCTATCATTGCGTCTGCTCTGAACCTGCAATCGGCGCGCCCGCTATCTCCGAGCCTGCATAAGGTTACCTGCGTTTAGTGCCCATGTCAAGTTAATTGGGGGCATGCTGACGGTATGTAAGAAGCTCCGGGGACGGCATTTCTTATTGGGTTTGATAATTGAGCGGCCAGGGATTAGAATACCCGGGAGGATCAGCATCCAGTAATCGCATCCAGTCCCGGAAGCCGGGCTTGTCCTGCGGGCGCAATTTGCGGGCGTATACCGTGTGCGTGCCCCGCAAGCCCATTTATCCCGCGCGTATCTCCCGCAAGTATATCCCGCGAACCCTCAGATGGAAGGATCGTGACATGTTGCTCGAAAACAAGACGGTCGTCATAACCGGTGCGGCGATGGGCATCGGACGGGCCGCGGCCCTGTGCTGCGCGGAGGCCGGAGGCCGCACCGTCCTCGCCGATATCGATGAAGCCGGGTTGAAAGAGACGTTTCGCGATATACACGGCGCGGGCGGCGAGGCATCATACCAGGTGGTGGACGTATCGGACGCCGGCCAGGTCGAAGCACTGATGGCCGGGGCGGTCGAGGACTTCGGCCGTATCGATGGGCTCGTCAACTGCGCGGGCGTGCTTGAAGGCGCCTACGTTCCCGTGGACGAACTGGACGAGGCTGTATGGCAGCACGTAATGGACGTCAATCTGAAAGGTTCGTTTCTGACGTGCAAGTACGCGGTGGCGGTAATGAAGGAACAGAAAGCGGGCGTGATCGTCCTGTTGTCCTCCGGGGCCGGCGTCCGGGGCGGAAGCTCATCGGTGGCCTACGGTACCAGCAAAGGCGCCGTGCACGGCCAGGCTGTCGTCCTGGAGAGTCAACTGGCCCCCTTCGGCATACGCGTTCACGCGGTGTGTCCGGGCGGAATCGCCACGCCCATGAAGCTGAGAAACATCGCCCAGGCGGCCGAATCCCAGGGCGAGTCGGTGGAAGAAGCGCTGAAGCAGGCGGCCGAATACCTGGGCGATCCCGAGGGCGTGGGCAGGATCCTCGCCTTTCTCGTCTCCGACCATGCCGCGCATCTGCGCCAAACCGTCTTTACCCGCTGAGTAGGGACCGACGCGCCGGACTCCAGGGCCGGCCTAAGGGACTAGGAACAGCGGCCAATGGATATGAACGGGGCCGTTTTACCGGGTCGGTTCCGCGGACGTGAAGGCGTAGCTCACGTCGTGATGGTATGCCTCGCCCGGATTCAGGACGACCGGAGGCCACCCCGGCGTACCCTGGTGGTTGACCGCGTCGGGGAACACCTGGGTTTCGAGGCAGAAGGCGTGGTGCCTGTCGTAGACGGCGCCCCCCTTTCCCTTCAGGGCGCTGGACAGGTGATTCCCAGTATAGAACTGCACACCCGGCTGATTGGTTCGTACTTCCATGGAGAGGCCGGAGTGCAATGAAGTCACGCGTGCGGCCGGCCTGGTCTGACCGCCGGCATCGCGCAGGACGAAATTGTGGTCGTATCCGACGGGATCACCGGGTTCCCGCGGACCGGGTGGAGCAGTGCCGTCCATCTCCGCGGCGATGGATCTGGGTTGCGTGAAGTCGAAGGGGGTCCCGGCGACATCCCTGATCTCGCCCGTGGGAATGAGGTGATTGTCGACGGGCGTGTAGGCGTCGGCAAACAGGGCAACCTCGTGATCCAGCACCGGGCCCCCCTGGTGGCCGTTCAGGTTCCAATAGGAGTGATTGGTGAGGTTCACCGGGGTGGGTTGGTCGGTCCGCGCCTCCATTGAAATCCTCAGTTCGTCCTCGCCGGTCAGGGTATAGGTGACCGTCGTCTCCACGGAACCGGGATATCCTTCCTCCCCGTCCGCGCTCGTGTAGGCCAGGACGACGTACGTCCCCCCGCTGTGCTGACCAAAGTCCCTCGGTTCCCAGACCTGCTTGTCGAATCCCCCGGGTCCCCCGTGGATGTGATTGGGACCGGCCCTGTCGTTGATGGCCAGACTATAGTTCCTGTCCCCGAGCGTAAACCTCCCGCCGGCTATCCGGTTGGCGCAGCGGCCGACAGTGGCGCCGAAAAACGGATGGTCGCCCAGGTATTCGTCGAGCGTATCGAAACCCAGCACGACGTCCACATGGTCACCGTCAGCGTCCGGTATCTCCAGGGACTGCAGTATCCCACCGTAATTCGTTATGCGCGCGGCCGCGCCGGTCGCCCCGTTCAACGTGTACAGGAAAACGGGACGCGAACGGAAAGCGCCCCATACGATCTCTTCCACGGCGCCCATTTTCTCACCTCCTCAAACCAAAAATAACCGGCAACGCAAGTTTCATCAATGGATAGTGCGAGACGGTACCTGTCCGGTTGTTTCGAGAGTGGGTTCATCCGCTTCGACTGTAAGGAATACAGGTCCTGCATCCCATTCATGACGGATTCCGATCTGTTTCCCGGTCATCTCTTTGGAGCCACAAGGAGCTGATCGGCGTCCGTACGTCCAGCTCAGAGAAAAGGTGACCCAAGCACACCCGCCGCCCGAAGCCAAAGTCCTGTCAGCTGTACGGCCCCATTCAACACGTCCAGCACTGCTTCACGAGGAAGAAGTAACCCTGCGGGAACAATAGGGCCGCGGACTCGCCGTTTTCGGATGTCCCGATACGTTCTCCCTGTCCGAGATCGAGTCCAGGCCGGGCACTGCCGTACTTTGCGACCCGCATGAGGGACAGGACGTCCCGGGAGCGCCCGATCGACTGGTACTTAGGTTGTCGTCCCGGTACGCGCCCGACCTGAACAGCCTGGTGAATCTGATCGTGCTGCCGGCGTACCGGCGGCACATCCCCCTGTATCTGTTCACGTCCTGGGATCAGGGCGACCTGGCCGCCGGCTCACTCGAAATGCCTGCCAGGGACCGGATCGAGGAAGCGATGATCCCCCTCCTGAAAGAGCAACTCCGGTCGCTGCTGGCATACACCTGCACCGTGTTTCCTTCTCCTGACGCGATGGTTTCGTCGGAGAAACCCTGGTTGACTTCCGTGGAAAGGACGATGCACGAGGGACTCACCCGGGGTGGCCTGTCCCACAGGCTTCATGCCCGCGTAGGATCCCGAATCGTCGATGTGCTCGTTGAGGACACCCATGGAAACGTGGTGGCCGTGGAGATCGACGGAAGGGAGTTCATCCGCGATGATCAGATCCAGGCAGACACAGCGCTGATCGAAGCGCAAAACATACGGGACGTGGTCCGGTTCAGCGGGAGCGAAGTCATGAACGATCCGGGCGCATGCGTGGATAGCGTGCGTTCGGCCCTGGCCAGCCGGGGGCACGGAACCGTACGCCAGATACCGGCACCGAACCCCGGCCTGGCCGAGGAACAGGCCAGGTGTCTTACGCCCCGCGCCGGCGTGGTGCTTACCCTCGCGCCCGCGGGCTCGGGGAAGACCCGGGTGCTGACGCGGCGGGTCGTGGAAGCCGTCCGGGGCGGCGTCGACCCCGGCCGGATTCTGTGCGTGGTCTTCAACAAGTCGGCGAGCGAGGTGATGTCGGAGCGTATTCACGGAGACGCCGGGATACCGGGCGTGCACATCCGCACGCTGCACAGCCTCGGATACGAGATCTGCAGACAGGCGCCGGACAGTCCGTACGCGGACTGCGGCGTCGTCACGGAACAGTCCCTGCCGGGTGGATTGATGGACCTCTACAGAAGGGTGCTGAAGCAGGATTTCGAGCAGCATCACCAGGCCGTTCCCTACCCCTTTCCCGAACATCTCGTCGTTGCGTATGAAGAAGCGGTTTCCCGATACCGGAGGACGTTGATCCCAGTCGAAGGAGACGGTACATGCGAGGCGTTCGAGGGCTACGACAGGGACCAGGTCCGCAGAATTTACGCGGAGATGGAACGTCGCATGGGCGAGAAGGCATTGATGACCTTCGACGAGCAATTGTTCCGCGCCGTGGAAATCCTGTTGGCCAACCCCCGGGCGCGCCTTTTCTACCAGCACCGCTTCGATTCGGTCCTGGTGGACGAGGTCCAGGATCTCACGCCCGTCCAGTTCCTGATGCTCAGGCTGCTCTCCCTGCCGCTGAACAACCTTTTCGCCGTAGGCGATGACGACCAGATGATAAATACCTTCACCGGGGCGGATCCCGAGAACATCCGCTCGTTTCAGCGGTGGTATCCGGGCGCGGTGGTCCACACCCTGGGTGAGAACTACCGGTGCAGGCCGCAGATCGTTAACCGGTCCGCAAGCGTCATATCCCACAACGTGAACCGTTTCGAGAAGCCGATCCGTCCGGTGCAGGTTCAGGCTGGTCCGGGCAGGGACACCATCCGGATCCACAACTGTCCGTCCCTGGAAGCCGAAACGGAGGCCGTAGTGCGCACGATACGCCGGTGGAGAAAGCTCGGATACGCTTACGGGGACATGGCCGTGCTGGTCCGTGTCCAGTCCATCGCGGCGCCACTGCAATCCGCGCTCGGGGCGGCGGGACTGCCCTTCGACCCGATCGATGAAGGGGCGCTGTACCAGTCCCACTCCGGCAGGACCGTAGGCGCATGGTTCGACGTCATCGCCCATGGCGAACGGGCCACTCCCCTGTCGCATGCCATCAGCCTGTCCTTCCCGTCCCGGCAGCTATCCAATAAACAACTGCGTGAAGCGGCCGCACGCGGTCACCGTTTTTTCGAGCGTAAGGAACACCTGCCAGGTGACGTGATCGCAGAGGTGGAGGAGTACCACAAAGTCATTGGGATCCTGCGCGGAGTCTACCATTCGCCGGAAGCGGCGCCTGTCGACTTCCTTGACGCGTTGATGAAACACTCGGGTCTTGAAGCCTACTACCTGCAGAGGGACGAGTCGAGCAGGCAGCGGATGGCCGCGTCAAATATGGAATCCATTGGCATGATCAGGCAGATGGCCTCCCGGTATCCGGAAACGGGTTCATTCGTCGACTCTTATATCACGTCCATGGCTGCCGAAACGGATGCCGACGGGGAAGACCCGGAAGAGCGCGTCCATCCTGGCGCGCCCCAGGGAGCGGCGTCAGACGATGACGGACGGAGTGGGGACTGCATTACCGTTACCACGATTCACCGAAGCAAGGGCGACGAATTCAAGGGGGTGATCCTGTTCCACGTGGTCGAGGATATCCTGCCCCATCGCCGCATGTCGGGCTCGGCCGAAGACATTGAAGAGGAGCGCCGCGTGTTTTACGTTGCCCTGACACGGGCAGAAGAAAGGCTCTGCATAACGACGCAGCGCAAGCAAGTCTCCCGGTTCCTGGCCGAAATGAAGCCGTCGCGGGAAGGAAACGGGTTGGCGCGTATCCGTGAAAGACTTATGCGCACCCTTGACAGGCTGGCACGCATTCGTGACGGTCTGACTACTCGGTCCCTAGTCGATCGGTTCCGCCGTTTTCTATCTTGATCCGCCCGCGGCGTCCACCGGCCAGGATTCGATCCCGTCCGAGGTCAGGACGACGTATGATCGCGCCAGGTTCGCAACGGGGCAGCTGTGTACAGGCACCATGCGGATCTTCGAGCCGATGGAAAGGTCGAATCCGTTGCGGCCGACCATGCCGTGCTCTTCCGAGACCTTCTCCACGATCATTTCCCGATCGGAATCCAGGAAACCTAATGCCGGGTAGGCCAGACCGAAGCCCTGGTTGCCGGTCATGCCGTGTACACCCGTATCCGAGGTCAGGGTCTTTGATCCGGCGTCGGTCACGAAGTAGCCTTCGTTTCTGCTAATTACCGTGGCGAGCACAGACAGGGCGACATCGGTGATCCTGGCTACACCCACGCGTACGGGGAGCAGGTCGAGAAAGACATAGTTCCCCGGCCTGATCTCGGTAATGCCTTCGAAACGCTCCGTGGCCAGGACGGCCGGCGTGGCGCCTACAGAGACCTCCGGAACCGGAAGGCCGTCCGCCAGCAGGGCGTCGCGCACCGCAACCATGGCGCGGCGCTCATCTTCCGCGACCGCGGCGGCATCAGCCCTAGATTTCGCTGCGTACACGTGGCCCGCGTGGGACAGGATGCCGCGAAAATCCAGGTCCGCGTGATCATGGATCGTCCCGGCCAGTTCCCCGATGCGTGGATCCCCAGGCAGCAGGCCGCACCGGTGCAGTCCCACGTCGACCTTCAGGAACATGCCGACGGCCTGCCCGTGGGCCGCCGCCCGTTCGCCCGCCACCTGTACGCCTTCTTTCGAGTCGGCCACCACGCGCAACTCGGTGCCCCGGTCCTTCGTCGCGGTCAGCAGACGGTCCCACTTCGATGAAGAAACCACCGGACGGGCGACGGTTATGGACTTGAACCCGTCCCTGAGAAAGACCAGCGCTTCGTCCACCGTGGCCACGGTGATCCCCGAAGCGCCCAGTCCGGCCTGTCGCCGGCCGATCTCCAGGGACTTGTGGGTCTTGGCGTGGGGACGCAGCGCCACGCCGTGTCGATCCGCTAGCCCTTGCATGGCACGCAGATTGGCCATTAGCCGGGTCTCATCAAGTAATACGGCGGGCGTTTCCACTTCGTTGAAAATCGTGTCTGTAAGCATGGTTTGATCCATCTCTGGTAAGTGCGGGGTGCCAGGATTGAGTGAACACCTCGAGGCGCGGCAAACTCAGTCGCCGCCCGCTCCGCGAGGTCAGGAAACAGTCTGAATGCTTCTTAGATTATACGCATCAAGTCAACCCTTTGAGGCGGATGACCGGGCCGTTCTTACCGGTCGCCCGTCCCGTGGTTTTCCAACTTGACACGGGGCCGGAAGGAACGACACATTTTCCCGTGTAACGACCAATACTTGATATACTCTTGGTATACACTTCATCGCGGAGCCCATGCATGGATGGACGAAAAGCGGCGGACCTGGCACGGCTGTATGTCGAGCGATCGAACCGCCACGAACTGGATGACGTCTTTCCCATGTTCGACGCCAACGCAACCTACCGGTCGTCGCAGTTCGGTCTCTTCGAGGGGCTGGACCAGATCCGGGAGATGATGACCGGCTTCTTCACCACCTTTCCGGACGTGCACTGGACAGTGGACGACTACCGTGCGGATTCTGATGACACGGCCTCCTTCGAATTCACGATGCGGGCTACGAATGCCGAAACGGGACAGGCCGTGGCACGCCGGGGACTCGAAACGATCACCTTCACTGATGAAGGAAGGATCCGTCACGTCGAGGTCGAAGTCACGCAGCCGGGCTGAAAGGCACGCTGAAGAACCAGTTGAATTGATTCATGCATCCCATTCTCCTCGAAATACTTAGCGCGGAAGAACGTATCCGGTCGCATGTCCTGCAAACGCCCCTGGTTCACTCCATGCCGCTCTCGGCCAGGACGGGGTCGGATGTCCACCTGAAGATGGAAAGCGAGCAGCATACCAATTCCTTCAAGGCGCGCGGGGCCATGAACAAGGTGCTCTCCCTTACCGAAGAGGAACGGTCCCGCGGCGTGGTGACCGCCTCGACGGGCAACCACGCGCAGGGTGTCGCCCGGGCCTGCATGATCGCCGGCTGTCCGGGCACCATCTATCTGCCCAGGCACGTGGATCCATCCAAGGCGGAAGCGATCGGACAGTATCCCGTCGAACTCGTCTTCAACGAAGGAAACGCGCTGGAAACTGAGATGTACGCCAAGCAGCAGGCCGACGTACTGGACCGGGTGTGGATATCGCCGTACAACGATGCCCAGATCATCGGCGGCCAAGGCACCATCGGCATCGAACTCTCACAACAGTTGCCGTCAATCGACGACGTCTTTGTCACCGTCGGAGGCGGGGGCCTGATCGGTGGGATCGCCGTGTACCTGAAGGCGCATATGCCCGGCACGAGGATCCTCGGCTGCCAGCCCGAGCAATCGGCGGCCATGTATCACTGCGTGCGCGCCGGACGAATCGTCAGT
>JAJECR010000085.1 GCA_022821935.1 Candidatus Latescibacterota bacterium | reverse complement strand
ACTGTGGACTACGATTACGTGAAGACGCTTGAAATGAACCTGGTCTCAGGCCGTGATTTCTCCCGGGAATTCGGCAATGACGAATCGGGATCGTGTATTATCAACGAAGCCGCGGCCAGGGAGATGGAATGGGACGACCCGCTCGAACGAACACTGCCCCACGGTTATACGGTCATTGGCGTGTTGAAGGACTACCACTTCCAATCGATGCATCAGGAAATCGAGCCGGTGATCCTGACGATGAATCCCGCTTCCTTCGGGGAGGAAACCCTGGGAGGTTTTAATTTCCTCCTGATACGCGTCAGCGGACGGGACCTGTCTGGCACGCTGGATTTCTTAAGAACGGCCTGGATGGAAATCGCCCCGGAATCGCCCTTCGAGTATTACTTCCTGGAAGACGACATCGCCAGGTTCTACCAGGATGAAGCCAACCTGGCGCGGATTTTCACCTATTCGGCGGTATTCGCCCTGCTGATCGCCTGCCTGGGTGTATACGGCCTGGTATCGCTGGAAGTCGCCCGCCGCACGCGGGAAGTCGGCATCCGCAAGGTATTGGGCGCGGCTGTATCGGACATCATGGGCCTGATATCGAAGCAGTTCGTCTATCTTGTGGTGATCGGAAACGTGCTCGCCTGGCCGGTGGCCTGGTGGCTCATGAACGAGTGGCTGGCCGACTTCGCCTACCGGACGGAGATCGGCGGCGGCCCCTTCCTCACGGCGGGTCTTGCCATCCTGGCCATCACCCTGCTCACCGTCAGTCTGCAGACCTTCCGAAGCGCCCTGGCCAACCCGGCGGACACGCTGGGACGAGAGTAGACGACACAAGACCGGGGATGCGAAAGCGCTTGACATACAAGTCCGGTTGACCGAATCGGTAACTGATTTCAGTTTCCAGGTGTTGCCCGTTTAGGCGGGTTCACGTCTCTTCGTAAGCTGCACACCCCGAATTGGTTGATCGTCATGCCCAGATTATGCCTACTGCTCGGTTCGGCCCTGGTGATCTGCCTTCTGCCGGACACGGCCCTGGCACTGCCCCGTGCTGCGAATCCAGTACCTGAAACACGCCATTCCACGAGCCTGGAAGTGGGCAAGGCGCTTTACGAGGCCGAACGGTTCCAGGAAGCGCTGGCGCAGTTTCAGCAGGCGGTAAAGGAGGACGGGGGTTCCGCTCCGGCGCACTACTGGCGGGGCATGGCTCAATACGAACTGGGAGACTACCGGAAGGCGGTCAGTTCATTCAAGCGTACGGTCCAACTGGACGGGAAGTGGGGGTCTGGCTACGCGGGACTGGGCAAGTCCTATTTGCAGATAAAACACCGAAGACTGGATGCGCGTCACGCCTTGCGCACGGCGGCCAGGCTATCGCCCGAAGACCCGGACATCCAGTACCATCTGGGGATGGCCCATATGAATCCGCGAAAGACCGACCGGATCCTGGGCGGCGACAGGGACGGCCGGAACTTCTTCCTCAAGGCGGCGGTATTGGATCCTGCCCATTCCGATGCGTATTTTCAGATCGGCCGCTGTTACGAACGGCCCGAGTCGCCTGAATTCGACAAGGCGATGGCGGCCTACATCGCTCAGTTCGGGGTGAATTCCGACCATTACGACGCACTCGGTCGTTTCATCTACCTGGTCCTGCTTACCGAAAAGTATAACCTGGCCGTAGAGTTGCTTGAAAGGGTCAGAGACGACCTGGGAGAACCGGGTTCGGCTGCAGTCCGGTCCCTGCTGACGCGATTCAGCGCGCTTTCCGAAGACTCGAAATCACGACCCGACGTGCTGCAGGAGGTTTATGAGACGTACTTTTCCCTGATTGATCCGGACGAAAAGACAGTCTACCGGGACCTGGCGCACGTAGCGCCTCCTGACGAACTGGCGTCCTGGAAGGAGGCTGGCGGCGAGGAACGCGATGCGCGCTGGCATGCCTTCTGGAACGCCAGGGATTCGAATCCCGCCACTGTGACGAACGAACGCCTCGTGGCGCATTACCGGCGGGTAACGTACGCCCGGTACCATTTTTCTCGGGGACAGCACCCCTACGACCGCCGCGGCGAGATATACGTCCGTTACGGCGAACCGGAAAACCGCCGCGGCGACGTCTTCATCGCGGACCGGAACGCCTATCAATCGGCCGCGATTTCCGATGAGCCGGCAGTGGACGCGATCCGGGAGCGGAATAACCGGTTCGGTTACCAGTTACGAGTCGACCGGGGCTACTTGACGATCGTCCCGCCCGAGGGGGTATCCGAAGCAGAAATCAACTCCGTTGGCGGCTTTCTGGCCGACGGAATCGTCGCCTCATCCGCGAACTTGGCCCTCCAGAGGGCGAGAAAGGGAATGGGGGCGGGATACGCTACCGAAAGCTGGGTATACGCCCGGTATGGCCTCGAACTGTACTTCGTCGACCAGTTCGGCGGGGGCCGGTTCGATTACCCGTGGGGCAACCTGCTCACGAACCAGCAGGCAATGGTTCGGCAGGAGCGGTTCAGCCCGCGTCGGCTCGCCGAGGAACTTATCGCCGAATCTCCTGCAGAATACCTGCACGACTTAGACGGCGACCCCCTCGAGTACGCCTTCGACGCGGTGACCTTCCGGGCGGACGCCGGCGCGACGGAACTGGACCTTTCATACAACATACCCGCATGGCAGTTCGGTGACGTGTCGGACGGTAAGGGGGACAGCACCAGGCTGGAGCATCTGGTCACGCTGCGCGATTCGACCATGGCCCCGCGGTTCACCCACGCGTTCGGTTTCGGCCCCTTCGATCGGCCGAAGCGAATGATGTATGAAAGCCACGTAAAAGTCCCGGTTTACGCCCTGCCCGCGAGCGTCGTGGCGCCACCGGGAAGCTTCACGCTGGCGGTCCAGGTGCGGGACGAAGCGTCGAGGAGGATCGGGGTCTATCGCAAGCCGGTCACCCTGTCCGATTACAGCGGCGAAGGGCTGCTCATCAGCGATCTCAAGCTGGCCACCCTGATCGCCCCGACAGGCGTCCAGGGCCCGTTCGTGCGCAAGGGGCTGAATATCACACCCAATCCGGGACGAATCTACATTCGAGGAAACCCCGTTTACGTTTACTACGAACTATACAATCTCGGCCTGGACGGGGAGAAGAAATCGGCGTACGAAATCCGCTACGAGATCAGGCCCCTGGATGGAAATGAAAGGCATGGCTGGTCGGCCCGTGGACAAAGAGACATGCAGACGGCATTGATGGCCTTCACGGGAGAAGGGTTCTCGACCGAGGACCGTGAGTACACGTCATTGGATACCGGCGATCTGCCGGCGGGTGAATACATACTAACCGTCACGCTTACCGACCTGCACGCGGTAAGCACCGTTTCCAAATCCGCCAACTTCCTGGTCATGGAACGGTAGGACGCTCAGTCACCGCTTTTACACGCGCCCTGACCTGACTCACTTGAGCCGCTCCAGGTACAGGCGCGTCACTTGAGCCGTTCCGGGTTCAGGTCCTCGAGTTCCGGCACGACGAACCGCCCGTCCCTTCGGATCACTTCCCCATCGAACTCGATGGTCCCGCCGCCGTATTCCGGCGTCTGGATCATGACCATGTCCCAGTGGACGGCGGAGCGGTTGCCGTTGTCGGCCTCCTCATAGGCCTGCCCGGGCGTGAAGTGGAAAGACCCGGCGATCTTCTCGTCGAAGAGGATGTCCAGCATGGGCGTCGTGATGTGGGGATTGAAGCCGATGGCGAATTCGCCGATGTAGCGGGCGCCCTCGTCGGTGTCGAAGATCTCGTTCAGCTTTTCCGTACGATTGCCCGTCGCGGCGACAATCCTTCCGTCTTTAAAACGCAACTCCACATCCGTAAACGTCACGCCGTGGTACAGCGTCGGCGTGTTGAACCTGATGACGCCGTCGACCGATTCCCGCACCGGGGCGGTGAAGCACTCGCCATCGGGTATATTGCGGTCGCCCGAGCACCCCACGGTGGGGATATCCTTGATACTGAAACGCAGGTCGGTGCCCGGTCCAGTGAGCCGGACGCGGTCGGTGCGGTCCATGCGATCCTTTAACGGCGCGAGCGCCCGTTCCATCTTGCCGTAATCCAGGGTGCACACGTCGAAGAAGAAGTCCTCGAAGGCCTCGGTGCTCATGCCAGCCTGCTGTGCCATGGAAGGGGTCGGCCAGCGCAGCACCACCCAGCGGGTCTTCGGCACCCGGATGTCGAAGTGCACGGGCTTGAACCAGCGTTGTTCGTAGAGCCGCATGGCATCGCCCGGGACGTCCGACATTTCCATCACGTTGCGGCTGCCGCGCAGGGCCATGTAGGCCTGTACCCGGTCCATGCGATGGGATTCATAGGCACCGGCGGCTTCCATGGCGTCCTCATCCCCGGCGCGGACCAGTTCCCGCATGACACGCTGATGCTTGATGGAGACCAGCGGCACGCCGCCCGCCGTCCGGACCGTCCGGATCAGCGAGATCACCATTTCATCGGGCACATCGAAGGCCTCGATGAGCACCCGGTCCCCCGGTTGGATCTTTGTCGAGTGTCCGGTGAGTACCTTGGCTAGGTCTCCGTATCGTGGATCGTGCATGGGTGTTGAATCTCCGTGTATGGGATTTCATTCGTTTTTAGCGGGCATCGCGTTCAAGCGCATCACCGCGGCGTCGCGTCCATCCGCGAAACGGGCGGGTCCGCCTCAATCTTCAATCCGTCCCGGTTTCACGTCCACCGCGCCCGTCGAAGAGACCCTGACCAGCATGGCGTCTTCGGGTTCGAAGGCCAGGGGCACCGTCCGTTCCCGGCCGTTGACGTGGAGGACCACCTCCCGCTCGACCAGACCGGTGGAACGCCAGCCCTCGTAGGCCATGGGATACCGGATGCGTTTCGTATCGGGATGGGCGAAGAAGACATGATAGTCGCCGTCGATCTCCCGGCACCAGCATTCAGGGGCGTCCCGGCCGCTCACGAGCGGCGGATGGCGCAGCGGCGCACCCGGATCCGTAGCGACCGAGGGTTGGCGCATCAATTCCCCGAGGCGGTCCGCGTAGTCCGCCGGGGGATGGCGGCCGGGCGCGGCGGGGCGGCGCGGGAGGCAGATCCGGGCGCCCTCCCGGGCCAGCCGCAGCAACGCCGACAGGGCTTCGGCGTCCAGCCATTCCACGTCCACATAAATCGCGGAAAACACGGCCTCGCCGTATCTTACGCGGCCGTCCTCCACCACCGCCTCCGCCAGAAAAGGCGTAGAAATCCAAAGCGGATGGTACCCGAGCAGTGCGGCGGGGCGTTCGACGGTCTGCAGCTCCCAGTAGTAGTTGGCGGCCGGTCCGCGCCGCTCCTCGGGCAGCATGTGGCGCATCCAGTGGTCTTCCAGCGGGAGATACACTGCCAGGTCCGTGTAGGTCCTGCCCTGCTTGACGAAATCGGCGGCCTCCGCCAGGTAGGCGTTGAAGGCCGGAAGCCGGCCGGCGAAACCGCTGTCCGGGCCGACGTGCGTCGTCGCGTAGAAGGTGTTGTTCCCGCCCGGCGCGTTGTAGGGCATACCATGCCAGACGATGTGGTTGACCCCGTTGGCGAACACCGCGTCCGCCATGAGCTTCATATCCTCCACTTTCTCCTCGCCGTGATGGGGTGACGGCGCGGGCCACGGCGCGTAGCCGTAGATGCAGGTGAAGGTCTCGCAGGTCACGACCGGCCGCGAGCCCAGGGCCGCCGCCGAACCCGGAATGGCCGAGAAGAAGGTCTCGAACAGCAGGGCCTCCGATTCCGGGACGTCCACGAGCGCGAAGGCCTCCAGCAGGTCCGTCGGCGCCCCGTGGCACTGCACGCGGCTCACGGCGCCGAGGCCGTGGCATATCTCGGCGTAGGGCCTGAAGAAGCCCTCGATCGCCGCTTCCGACAGGATCTTCCTGTAGTCGTACCGCACGTCGGGATATTCGTCGATACAGGCCTTGAAGGGTTCCAGGTCGTACCCGAAGCGGTCCCGGAAGACCGGGTCCAGGTGAGCGCTCCAGAGCCCTTCCGGGAAAACCTCCCACGAATCGGAGAACAGGGCCGAGGTGGTGCCCCGCAGGGCGGGTTTCAGCGCACCGCCGACGTGGCCGGCGTACCGCTCCAGCGCGTCGGGATCCAGGTGGTTCAGGATCCGGCCTCGGCCATAATAGGACAACTCCCATGACTTCTCCAACCGCTGGGTCGACGCCCCGCCGAACACCTGTCCAGCGTCCTCCTCGGACACGATCGATCCGCCGAAGGGCCAGGAGGTGCTGAGGGTGAAGTCGCACCCGATTCCCAGGCGGTCGGCCTCCTCTTTAGCGCCGGCAACCAGGGCGGTCCACGCACCGCTCAGCCAGCGGGGGCCTTCCCCGGCACCGGGCTGGGGGTACATGAAGGCGATCTCCACGCCCCCGAAACCCTGGTCACGCACCCATTTCAACTGCGTCCGGACGTCTTCTTCCCGGATATCGTCGTAGAACCACCACCAGCGCGTGTAGGGCCGGGAGTCCGTGAACGGGCGGTAGGTCCTGGTCAGTTCGTTCGACATGATCGCTCCCTGGATCGATGCATTTGACCCGCATAATCTATACCGGAATATCGCGATAAGCACTATTTTATCTGGAAAAACGGGAACGGATCGCGTACCATGCGGGTTCGTGTGAACAGACGGTCAGTCCGGTCCGCCGAATCGACCTCGTTCTCCTGTCAGCCACCAATTCAAGACGGACTGAACCTCGTCTGGGAGGAACCCGGTCGTCACAGGTTCCACATACATCACGGGAGTGCCCATGCAGACCATCGATTTCGCGCGTTCCTCCTTTACTTTTCGCGTGGATTCCGAAAAGAAACCGCCGAAGACAGTGACCCAGAAGGTGCCCTATTCCCTGAACAACGCCCGCATACCCATAGAGGCCAGCCTGACTGTGTCCGAAAAGGACGGGGGCTTCCGGGAAGAGTACGTCCTGGGGGTGAGCTGCAAGACCGAACAGGTCGGCGTGGAGCAGGGTATCTGGCACATCCCCAACGCGGACTTCAAGCCGATCTTCTCGTCGGACACCTTCATGGCCATCAAGACCTACGAAGTGGCCAACCGGGGCGCCACGCTCTACCCGCCCTCCCTGGGGGAGCAGCCCGAACGGCAGATTGTCGCTATCGAGGAGACCTTCGACGACGTCCGGATCGACCTGTCCCGCGTCGACGGCCGCGTCCTGGAGACGCCGCGGGCCATCGTAGAGGCCGTCCTGGGCAACGTTCCTCTGAACGCCCGGACGACCATCGAGAACGACCGGTACGCCGCGGTGCTCGAATACCCGGTCAAGACGATCAATGCCAACGAGCGGGACTGGATCTACCAGCCGGATACGGGCCCGGTGCTGCTGCCGGACCTGTCGCGCGGCCCGGAAGAGATGATGGCAGGGATCGAATTGGCCTTCGCCGCGTTCAATACACCGGACTGGGTAGAGTTCATCGTACGGGTTCCCACGCCCGTCGCCGAGGGGGTCAACGTGTACCACTATGCGGAACCCGTCCGGATGGACTGCGTCAACGAAGTGCTGGTACCACGGCACTAAGCGCACCGGGAGAGGGTCAGCCTCATGCGTTCATCCACGGGCCGTTTTCTCGTTTGGTTGTGTTGTTTCGGAATCCTGTATGCGCTCGCCGTGTCTACGTCGGTGTACGCTCAGGGCACGGCATACGCGCAGGGCGCGAGAAGCAGTACGCCCGGCAGCACGGGAAGCCCCGGCGCGGATGAGGACGCGGAAGAAGATCCCGTGCAACGCGTGCTTCGTGAGCGCGTCGATGAATACGGCCAGACGGTGGGCATCGTCGCCGGGATCATCCGGGGCATCAACCGGTACCCCTACGCCTACGGCACGCTCAACCGCGGCACGATACGGCGCGCGAGCGCCATGACGGTTTTCGAGATCGGCCAGTTGAGCAGCCTGTACACGACGGCCATGCTGTCCCTCATGGTTCAGCGGGGCGACGTGAACCTGACAGACCGGGTGTCCGCCTATCTCCCGGAAACGGTGACCGTTCCGGCCACGCCCGCCGGACGTCCCATCCTGATAGAACATCTCGCCACCCACACCTCGGGACTGCCCCGCCTGCCGGACAACCTGGTTTCGGACGATCCGGACGATCCGTTGAAGGGGTATTCGGTCGAACTGATGTACGAATTCCTCGCCCGGTACGCGGACGCACAGCGTGACCGGTCCGGGTCCTTGTTCGATTCTGGCGACCCGGTACAAGGCGAGCCGGAAGAAGGCGAGTCCACGCGAAACGAGACGGTTGGGGACGCGACTGCACGTAACGAGCCGGTACGAGACGATCGGGACGGAGGCGATCCCCTCGAGGAGGAAGACCGCTACGCGTATTCGGATCTCGGCATGGGACTCCTGGGACACGTGCTCGAGCGGGCGGCCGGCGAATCCTATGACGACCTGATCCGGGAATTGCTTGGCAATCCCATCAAGCTGGCCAACACGGCCAATACGCCTTCGCAGTCCATGCGGACCTACCTGGCGACCGGGCACGACGACGCCCGCCGGCCCGTGCCCGCCTGGTCCGATACGACCCTTGTGGGCGGCACGGGACTCAAGTCCAATCTACACGACATGATGACCATGGTGTCGGCCAACATGGGGATCATCTACGCGCTGCCGGAGGACTTCACCGAAGACGATTCGACCCGTTATCACGCGTCCTTCGACAGCCTCATCGTGGCTCGAAAACCAACTGGCGAAGAGGGCGTCCAGACCGCACTGGGCTGGAAGGTGCGCAGGGACGCGCAGGGACGCGACATCCACTGGCTCACCGGCCGGACCAACGGGTTCTACGCCTTCGCCGCCTTCCTCAAGGCGTGGCGTAAGGGCGTCGTGGTCCTGTCCAACAGCTCGGCCAGCGTCGAGGACATCGGCTTCCACCTGCTGAGCGCCCGAAACCCCCTGGCTCCGCCCCCAAAGAAGACGGTGCGCCTGAGCGAGGCCGCCTACGTGGCCTGCACCGGCACCTACGCGTTCTCTCCCGAATTCACCGTGGACATCACCTACAGCGGCGGCAAGCTCTACGGCCAGCCGCCCGGCCAGCCCAGGAGCGAGTTGGTCCTCGAATCGTCAGGCGATTTCTACCTGGATGAAGAGGACGCCCGGATCACCTTTGTCCGGGACGAGACGGGAAACGTGGACCACTTCCTCTTTCTCCAGGACGGGAAGACCCACCGGGCGGTGCGGGTGAGGTAGGGGTGGACTCGCACCATGACTTTGAAACGCCGCCACACCCCACACGATTTGACCTGAGAGGTGCGATCATGAGGTATCTATGGCTTGGCGTACTGGCGATGGCGGTGGCCGCGTGCGGCGAAGAAGATCCCGTGGGGCCGGCGCCGATGCCGAAACCGAAACCCATAGCAATTGGCACGGCCGTGGCGGAGACCGGTCGCCTCAGCACGCCCGGGGCGGAGGTCAGCCGCGGTTATCGGCTTGCCGTCGAAATGCTGAACGAGCAGGGCGGTATCGGCGGTCGTGAGGTGCAGTTGGTGATTCACGACGACGGGAGCGACGTGGATGCGAGCGTTCGCCTCTATCAGGAGATGATCGCCTCGGATACGATCACCGCCTTTCTGGGTCCCTACAGTAGCGGGATCACCGAA